>JBKJQM010000423.1:0-2564 GCA_046594005.1 Mycobacteriales bacterium | reverse complement strand
GGCGACGTCGACGGCGACCTCGTGCGGACGCTGCTCGACCAGGGCAGCCGCGACGTCCACCGGACCAGCGAGCTGCACCTGGCCCTGGCGCTGCACCTGCGCGCGCAGGGACGCCTCGAGGACGCCGAGGCCGAGCTGCGCGCCGGCCTGGCAGCGGTACGCGCGGCCGGCCTGCGGCAGGAGTACGTCGCGCCGCCGCCGTGCTGGTACGCGACCGTGCTGCGCGAGCTGGCCGAGAGCACGCCGGTGCACGACCCGGCGCTGCGCCGGCAGCGGTTGCGCGCCGCTGCCCGCGCCGCGCGGCGGGCCCGCCGGTGGGCCTTCAGCTACCGCAACAACGCCCCGCACGCGCTGCGCGAGTCGGCGCTGGTCGCCTCCCTTCGCGGCCGGCGGAGCCGGGCGCTGCGCCTGCTGGCGCGCAGCGTGCGCATCGCCGAGGAGCAGGGGGCCCGCTACGAGCGGGCGGTCTCCGCGCTGGCGCTCGCCGAGCTCGTCCAGCTGCGTGACGACGGGGTCACCGATCCCGGCCCGGTGGAGCGGGCCCGCGAGGACGTCGAGGTCCTGGAGTTCCGCGAGGACGCGGCCGTCGGCGAGGTGCGGCCCACCATGTCGATGTCCGACCGGTTCAGCACCCTGCTCGACGTCGGCCGGACGCTCGCCGCCGCCACGTCGGCGGCCGTCGTGGAGACCGCCGTGCGTGACGCGGCGCTGCTGCTGCTGCGCGGCGAGCGCTGCCACCTGGTCCGGGTCGGCGCCATGGAGGACGGCGGCCTCACGACCGACTCCGGGGAGTCGGTCGACGAGATCAGCCACACCCTGCTCGCGCAGGCGGTGGCGCAGGGCGCCCCCGTCGTCGCCGGCGACCTGAGCGCCGACGACAGCGAGAGCCTGCTGCTCTCGGGTGTGCGCTCGGTGCTGGCCGCGCCGGTGCTGGTCGACGGGGAGCCGGTGGCCTGCTTCTACGTCACCCACCGGCTGATCGGCGAGCTGTTCGGACCGGAGGAGGTGCAGCTCGCCGCCTTCATCGCGACCCTCGCAGGCGCGGCGTACGAGCACCTGGCCGGCAGCGAGGCGCGCTTCCGGTCGCTGGCGCAGAACAGCAGCGACGTCATCACCCTGGTCGATCGCGACGGCCTGGTGGAGTACCAGAGCGCCGCCGCAGCAAGGGTCTTCGGGAACTCCGCGGTGACCATCGTCGGGCGACGCGTCGTGGAGTGGCCGCACCCCGACGACGCCGGCCGCTTCCGGGCGGCGCTGACGGAGGCCACCCGCGGCAGCGAGGTCCGCATCGAGTGCAGGCTGCGCCACAACGACGGCTCGTACCGCCTGTGCGAGACCAGCATCAGCAACCTGCTCGACGTGCCGGACCTGTCGGCGCTGGTCCTCAACACGAGGGACATCACCGAGCGGCAGGTGCTCGAGGACGAGCTGCGGCTGCGCGCCCTGCACGACGCGCTCACCGAGCTGCCGAACCGTGCGCTGTTCCTCGACCGAGCGACGCACGCGCTCGAGCGCAGCCGCCGCCGGTCGGCGCCGCTGGTCGTCGCGTTCCTGGACCTCGACGACTTCAAGGCCGTCAACGACACCTTCGGGCACAGCGCCGGTGACGAGCTGCTCGTGGAGATGTCCCGGCGGCTGGTCAGCTGCGTGCGTCCGAGCGACACCGTCGCCCGGCTCGGTGGCGACGAGTTCGCGCTGCTGCTCGAGGACAGCGACCTCGACGCGGCCCGCGCCGTGGTCGAGCGGATGCTCGAGCTGTCGGCGGAGCCGGTGGTGGTGGCCGGCAACTCCCTGGTCGTGTCGGTCAGCATCGGCCTCACGCAGGCGCAGCCCGGGGACATCGACCCTGACGTGCTGCTGGTGCAGGCCGACACCGCGATGTACGCCGCGAAGCAGCGTGGCAAGCGCTGCTACGACACCTTCGTGCCGCAGATGCGCACGGCGATGGAGCGGCGCTCGCAGCTGCGCACCGAGCTCGACCGGGCTGTCGCGGGCAACCAGTTCCGCGTGCACTACCAGCCGATCATGGACCTGGGCACCGGGCAGCGCGTCGGGGCCGAGGCGCTCGTGCGCTGGCAGCACCCGGAGCGCGGCCTGCTCGCGCCGGCCGAGTTCATCGACTTCGCCGAGGACAGCGGCCAGATCGTGCCGATCGGCGCCTGGGTGCTCACCACGGCGTGCTGCGAGACCGCCGCTCTCGGACCGGGCTCGCGCATGAGCGTCAACGTGTCCGGCCGCCAGCTGCGCCACCGGTCCCTCGTGCGTGACGTCGAGCATGCACTGGAGGTGTCCGGGCTGCCGCCGGGCCGACTCATCCTCGAGATCACCGAGACGGCGACCGCAGGAGAGGGGGAGGCGCAGACGACCGAGACGGTCGCGACCCTGATGGCCCTGAAGGAGATGGGCGTGCAGGTCGCCCTCGACGACTTCGGCACCGGCTTCTCACCGCTGTCGCACCTGCGCCGCTTCCCGGTCGACCTGCTGAAGATCGACCGGTCCTTCGTGGCCGGCATGACCTCCAGCCCGCACGACGCCGCCATCGTGCGCGGCGTCGTCGACCTCGC
>JBKJQM010000036.1:0-3161 GCA_046594005.1 Mycobacteriales bacterium | reverse complement strand
GGCGCGTCTGGGGCGAGAAGATGCGCCAGGGGGCCGATCTCGAGCACTGGGCGGCGTTCCGGCTGTCCTTCGAGCGGCTGATGCGCCTGGTCGAGCAGGTCGGCTCCGGCAAGTGCGGACCCGCCCCGGCGAGCATCACCTTCCTCGGTGGTGACGTGCACTTCTCCTACCTGGCGCAGGCCCGCTTCCCCGACGAGCTGGGGGTCACGAGCAAGGTCCACCAGGCGGTCTGCTCTCCGATCCGCAACCCGATCAACCGGCCGATCCAGTGGGGCGACCGGTTCGCCCGCACCCCGGTGGGTCGCGGCTTCGGCCGGCTGCTCATGGTGCTGGCGCGGGTGCCCAAGATCGAGGTCACCTGGCGGGTCGACCACGGGCCGCGCTTCGACAACGAGATCGGTGCGCTCGAGCTGACCGGCCGGACCTCGCTGTTCCGGCTGGAGCGGGCGGTCCCGGGCGACCCCGACGAGCGGCTCGAGACGGTGCTCGAGCAGCGGCTGGCCTAGAGCGCGCGGGTTGCCCCGCCGTCGACCGGGACCATCGCCCCGGTGAGGTACGACGCGGCGGGGCTCAGCACGAACGCTGCGACGCGGCCGAACTCCTCGGGATCCCCGTAGCGGCGCAGCGGGATGTCCTGCGGCTCCTCGTCGGCGTCCATGCCCAGCTCGCGCAGCCGATCGGTGAGCACGCGACCCGGGAGCAGCCCGTTGACCCGCACACCCTGCGGTCCGAGCTCGTCGGCCATGGTCTTGGCCAGCATGGCGAGCCCGGGACGCAGGCCGTTGCTCGCCGCGAGCCCGGCGATCGGCGCCTTGACGCTGGTGGACAGGACCAGCGCGATCGAGCCGCCGGTCGGGGGCAGGGCCGGCACGACGGCACGGCACAGCCGGACCGCCCCGAGGAAGACGCTGTCGAAGGCGCCGCGCCACTGCTCGTCGGTCAGCCCCAGGGCGGGTCCCGCGGGCGGGCCGCCGACGCTGACGAGGGCGCCGTCGAGGCGGCCGTACGCCTCCTCGCAGGCGGTGACCAGCCGGGCCGGGGTGGAGGGGTCGGCGAGGTCGGCGGCGACTCCCACAGCGCCCAGGCGGTCCGCGGCGGTCCGGACTGCCGCGGCGTCGCGCGCGCACAGCACCACGTGCGCACCCTCCGCGACCAGGACCTCGGCGGTCGCGAGGCCGAGGCCGCGCGAGCCGCCGGTGACGAGGTAGGCGCGTCCTGCCAGGCCGAGGTCCACTACGGGACGACGATCGTGCGGGCGCCCTTGCCATCGGCCATGTCCGCGAAGGCGCCGTCGATGCCGTCCAGCCCGACCGTCCCGGAGATGAGGGCGCCCAGGTCGAGACGCCCCTCGGCGGCGAAGCCCAGGATCCTCGGGATGTCGGTGAGCGGGTCGGTGCTGCCGTAGACGCAGCCGGTGATCGTGCGGGCGAAGTGGAACAGCTCGAGAGCGGTGAACGTGACCTGCTGCTCCTTGCCGCCGATGCCGACGATCGTGGTGCGGCCGCCGCGGCGGGTGGCCGACCACGAGGACCGGATCGTCTCGGCGAGGCCGACGCAGTCGAAAGCATGGTCAGCTCCGCGCTTCTCGGTCAGTGCGCGGACCTGCTTCGCCAGCTCGCCGCCGGCCTCCAGGACGTCGGTGGCGCCCATCGTCCGGGCCAGCTCGAGCTTTTCGGGGGAGCGGTCGACGACGATGACCTTCCCGGCCCCCGCGAGGCGCGCGCCCTGCACGACCGACAGACCGACGCCGCCGAGCCCGACCACCAGCACCGACTGCCCCTCGCGCACCTGCGCGGTGTTGAGGACGGCGCCGACGCCGGTCATGACGGCGCAGCCGACCAGTGCCGCGTGCTCGAGCGGGACGCTGTCCGGGACCTGGATCACGGCCCGCTCCGACACGACCGTCTCCTCCGCGAAGCCGCCCGTCGACAGCCCTGGGTAGACGTCCTGCCCGTCGACGGTGGCGTACGGCGCGGACGCCGCGTCGCTGGACCGCTCGCACAGCCACGGCTCACCCTGCCCGCAGAACCAGCACTCGCCGCAGGGCGGAGCCCAGCACAGGACGACGCGGTCGCCGGCCTTCGCCCGCGTCACGCCCTCGCCGACCGACACGACCGTGCCCGCTGACTCGTGGCCGAGCACCACCGGCATCGCCTGTCGCAGGGTGCCGCGCGCCAGAGACAGGTCGCTGTGGCAGACGCCCGTGGCCGCGATGCGCACGCGCACCTGCCCGGGGCCGGGCTCGGGCAGCTCGAGGTCGGCGAGGCGCAGGCTCTCACCGGGGGCGGACAGGACGGCGGCGCGGACCACGGGTGCTCCTCGGACGGGCGGGGAGGTCGAGCGTACGGACGGGCGCGCGGGGGCAGGGACGCGGCATGACGCAGCCTGAGACGCACGACGCCCGCGACGGCGACGGAGACCCCCGCACCGACCCGGCCGCTCTGGGGGAGGAGCAGTTCGCCGAGCCCGACGGCGACGGCGGCGCAGTCCCGCCCGGCGCCGACACCGCGCCCGAGCACTGACCTGGCCTGGCCGCTCCCCACGACGACGGAGCGGAGGCCGGGTGACCCGCGGCTGGCCGCCTACGGCTGCTCGAGCGCCTGCGCGAGCGGCGGGTCCTCGCGCCCCCCGAGCGTGACACCGAGGCTCGCCAGGCTGACCAGCAGCAGGGCCGTCAGCTCGCGCGCGCCGAGCGCCTGCCCGAGCACGACCAGCCCCGCAACCGCGGCCGCAGCCGGCTCGAGCGACATCAGGATGCCGAAGACGCGCGTGGGCATCCGGCGCAGTGCGGTCAGCTCCAGGCCGTACGGCACCACGGAGGACAGCACCGCCACGGCGAGGCCGCCCAGCAGCAGCACCGGCCGGTCGAGGACGGCCGAGGCGCCACCCAGCCCGAACGGCAGGACCAGCGCCGCGGCGACGCACAGGGCGACCGCCAGCCCGTCCACCCCCGGGAGCACGCGGCCGACGTTCGCGCTGGCAAGGATGTAGCCGGCCCAGAACAGGCCGGCCAGCAGGGCGAGGGCGAGCCCTGACAGCGGCACGCCGCTGGAGGTGTCCGCGCCGAGGAGCACCACGCCTGACGCGGCCAGCAGGGCCCAGAGGACGTCGACGGCGCGGCGGGTCTGCGCGAGCGCGAGCAGCAGCGGGCCGACGAACTC
>JBKJQM010000378.1:0-7276 GCA_046594005.1 Mycobacteriales bacterium | reverse complement strand
GGCCCGTCCGGTGGGCGGGTCGTCCTCGGGCCGGCGGGGCAGCGGCAGGGCGGCGACGGCGTCCTGCACCCACCGGGCCGGGTGCTCGTGGTGGACCAGCGGGACGGCCGGGGCGGTCACGGGAGCTTCGCGACGGTGAGCAGGACGACGGAGTCCTCCAGCGCCTCCAGGTCGTGCCGGCTGTCGGGGACGACGATGAGGTCGCCGGGGCTGCCGTCCCACCGGTCCTCGCCCGCGCCGAGCCGGACCCGGCCGTGCAGCACGTGGACGGTGGCCTCGCCGGGGTTCTCGTGCTCGGACAGCCGCTGCCCTCCGACGAGCGCGATCATCGTCTGCCGGAGCGTGTGCTCGTGGCCGCCGTAGACGGTGGAGGCGCTGCGCCCGTTAGAGGACCCTTTCGCGAGCTTGAGCTGCTCGCGGGACAGGGCGGTGAGGGAGGACTTCAGCATGCGGTGCCTGCTTCCGGATCATGGTGCGGTGTCGTGCAGGGGCCGGGGGGGCGCGAGCGGCAGGGAGCGGGGGCCGGTCGGCGCGGCGAGGCTGCGCTGGAAGGCCGTAGCCATCCGGGCCGCGTGTGCCTTGGCCTGGTCGGCGGCGGGTCCGGCGAACAGTCGGTCGACGCTGGCGTTCCAGAGCCCGAGCCAGCGGGCGAAGTGGGCGGCGGTGAGCGGGATACGCTGGTGGATCCGGCGGTGGACGTCCATCGTCCTGCCGCTGTACGTGCCGGTCCGGAACAGGACGTGCTCCCAGAAGGCGGCGATGACGGGGAGGTGATCGTCGAGGTCGAGCCGCATCTCGTCGACGAAGACGGGCCGCAGGACCGGGTCGGCCAGCGCCTGGCCGTAGAAGGCGATCAGGAGCGCGTCGAGGTCCGCGCGGCCGGCGATGTCGTGCATCGGCGGCCTAGCCCTGTCCGGCCGCGGCCGCGGCGGCGGGAGCTGGGGGCAGGGCGGTGCCGACGCGGGCCCGTGCCTGCTCGACGGCCTCCCAGTCCTTCGACGAGAGGGAGGTGAGCGCGGCGGGGAAGAGCCCGTCCTGCTCCTTCGCGATGTGCTCGCGCAGGACGTCGAGGGCGGCGAGGAACGGCGGCTCCCACGCCTCGTCGCCGCGGCCGAGGGCGGCGTCGGTCAGGGCGGCGTGGACGGAGGCGTGCTCGGCGGCGAGGACCGCGACATGGCCGGGGTGCTCGCGGGCCATCGCCGGGAACAGGGCCTGCTCCTCGACGGCGGTGTGCGGCCCGAGGAGCCGCAGCAGGCGGGACGCGGCCCGGGCAGCGGCGGAGCGGTCCTCGGCGGCGGCCGCCTGCCGGCCGGCGCGGATGTCGTCGAGGGCGGCGTCGTGCTCACGGGTCAGCTCGTCGATCGACCGGATGGCCTGGCAGCCGCAGTACTCGCACACGATGTCTCCTCCCCGGGCTCAGATGGACTGGCGGTAGCCGAAGAACTCGTGGTCCTGGTTGTAGCCGCCGTGGCCGCCTCCGACGTCGGCGAAGGAGTCGACGAACTCGACGCCCTTGAGCCACTTGACCTGCTTGAACCCGAGCTGGACCTCGTTCCGGAGCCGCAGCGGGGCGCCGTGCCCGAACGACAGCGGCTCGTCGTTCATGTCGTAGGCGAGCATCGTGAGGTGGTAGCCCATCTGCTCGATCGGGTGGGCGTCGTAGTACTTGCCGCCGTCGGGGCCGTCGCCGAGGGAGTAGAAGACGACCCACTTCGCCTCGGGCGCCGGACGGACCAGGTCCATCAGCGTCCGCATGGACACGCCGCCCCACTTGGCGACGCCGGACCAGCCCTGGATGCAGAAGTGCTGCGTGATCTGCTCGTGCTCGCCCAGTGCCCGCAGGTCCGCCATGCTCAGCTCGACGGGGTTGTCGACGAGGCCGTCGACGCGGAGGCGGTAGTCCGCGAAGCCGCCGGCGGCCAGCGCCGTGTACTCCGGGCTGTCGGGATACTTCCCGTTGTGCCAGAAGTACGGGCTGATGTCGTCCTCGGTGTACTGGCCGGGCTTGGCGTCGACGTGCTCGAACAGCCGCTGGACCGGACCGACCAGGGCGTACCCGACGCGCTGGACTGTGCGGGGGTGCCGGATCGTGAACGGCGTAGCAGCGACCCATGCGACGACGACGACCGTCATCGACGCGGCGAAGACCGCGAAGCCGAGCCAGCCGGCGCCGTCGCGGGCGGCGTAGACGTGGTTGAGGTTGCGCAGCAGGCCGGTGGTGAACACCAGCGCGACGTGGGTGACGATGAAGACCAGGAACCAGATCATCACCAGGAAGTGCAGCGACCGTGCGGTCTGGATGCTCAGGACCCGGCTGATGCGCGTGAAGCGGGTCGACAGGGCGGGCGACATCCCTAGGCCGGTGACGACGGCGAGCGGCGCGGCGACGAAGACGGTCCCGGCGTAGGCCAACTGCTGGAGGCTGTTGTAGGCGATCCAGCCGTTCTCGACCGGCCAGTCGAGCGAGGCGTACTGCACGGCGACGGACAGCGCGTTCGGGAAGGCGTCCCAGCTGGTGGGGACGAGCCGTCGCCACGCGCCGGTCGCGAACAGCAGGACGTAGAACAGCAGGCCGTTCGCGAGCCACAGTGTGTTCACGCCCAGGTGCCACCACCGGGCGAGCCCGATCGAGTGCCGCAGCCCCGGCAGCCCGACCTGCCCGGGCAGGCTGATCGAGTCCTGCTTCGCCGTCCAGAGCGGATCGGTGGGGACGGGCTTCTGCGCCCGTAGCCAGTCCCGGCCGGGGGTGCTGTGCCGGGTCCAGTACAGCCGGGGGTGGTCGGCGAAGATTTGCAGCCCGGAACGCAGGATGAACGCCATCAGGAACAGGTTCAGGAAGTGCGTGACACCGACCCACCACGGTGTCCCGACCGGGTCGCCGGCGGCGGGCTCGACGGTGCCGGGGTGGTCGGCGATGAACCCTTGCACCGCTTCGGTGCCGCGCACCCCCTTCGCCGTCGCGACCGCGAGGAGGAGCAGCACGAAGCCGATCGGGAGCAGCCACAGCAGGTTGAACCAGCGGCTCTGCCCGATCCGGACCCGCGGGGCGATGCCGTGCGCGACGGGCACGGACCCGGTCCAGTGCTCCGGGTCCACGACGTCGGCGCCCGGCTTGAGTTCGGACCGGAAGCGGGAGACGCCAGCGGGCGGGACCGGCGGCGCCGGGAGGTCGGCGATGCCGGTCACCGTGCGTCCCCGTCGCCGGCCCGGGCGGGGAGGGCGACCTCGACCATGCCGTCGACGACGCGCACGGGGTAGACGGGGACGGGGGCGGTCGCTGGCGGGCCAGCGGGCCGGCCTGTACAGAGGTCGAACCGGGAGCCGTGGAGCCAGCACTCGAGGAAGGAGCCGTCGACGTCGCCCTCAGAGAGCCTGACCTTGCCGTGGCTGCACTCGTCGAGCAGGGCGTGGACCCGGCCGCCGGTCCTGACCAGGCAGACGGGCCGTCCCGACAGGGAGACACCGAGCGCGGTCCCGTCCGGCAGGTCGGCCAACGCGACGGCGGGAGTCCAGCCGGGGGACGGCCGCAGGTGCCCGCCCTCGGACTCCCAGACCGCGAGCGCCCCGGTGGCGGTGCGGGCGTCCGCCGTGGAGGGGCGGGGCAGCCGGGACAGCACGTCGTCGACGTGCCTGCGGGGCGTCGGGGCGACCGCGGGCGCGTAGCCGAGGCGAAGGGCCATCTGCGGGACCCCGACGAGCCCGAGGGCCTTGCGGAGCCGGACCCGCGCGGCGGGGAAGTCGGTGGCCTGCGCCAGGGGCTGCCCCATGACGCCGTCCTGGGCGGCGCGGAGCAGCACCGCCCCGAGGGCCTGCCCGGCGCAGAGCCACGACAGCGGATGGTCGTCGTCGCTCACGATGAGGACGACGGCGGGCTTCTCCGCCAGAGGCGGCTCCCCGCCGGTCGGGCGCGGGCCCGTCTGGGCGAAGTCGCGGAGCCGCAGCGACGAGCCGCGCTCCGGGTCGTCCGCCAGGGCGGCGGCGGGGATCCCGTCGGGGGACGGGCCGGTGCGGACGCTCGCGGCGGTCTCGGCGAGGTAGGCGGGGTCGGCCTCCTCGACCTGGTCGGCCCAGGCGAGCAGGACCTCCAGCTCGATGAGGTCGTCCCCGGTGACAACGGCCAGGGACGCGCCGTGGGCCTCGGCGGCGCGGCGGAGCTCGGCCAGTAGCGCGGGCGGGACCGGGCGCTGGTCGAATGCGTCGCGGTGGGTGTGCCGGAGTGCGATGGCATTCGCGAGGGCGTGGTCCCGGACGCTCGCGGGAGGCCCGGCGGTGAGGCCGAGCCGGGCGAGGTGGCCGGGGTCGGAGGGGTCGGGCATGAGCAGCGGATCGACGCAGAAGCCGAGGGCGCGGGCGGCGACCTGGGCGTGGAGCAGCGCGGCGCCGCAGGACAGGTGGACGAGCCGGCCCTCCGGGTCCAGGACGGGCAGCCGGCGAGCGGCGTCGGCGTGCAGGTCGAGCCCGCCGTCGTCGGCGGTGAACGTCCACGGCTGGCTGTTGTGGACACTCGGAGCGAGCGTCGCCGCGTGGACGACGGCGCGGTGCGCCGCGTCGAGGTAGGCAGCTGGGGTGGCCGCGTCCGTGAGGGCGACGGCGAAGTCGTCAGGGGCGGCTGGGAGGGCGTGGGCCGTGGTCATGGCGGGCCTGACGTCGTGACGGGCGAGCGGGCCCGGCGGTGGAGCCGGGTTCTCGCAGATGTCTACGTTGTAGAGTCTACACGGTAGACCGTACGACGGGAGGAGAACCCATGGACGAGAAAGCGGCCCCCGCCCCCGAACGGCCCAGGCTGACCCGGAAGAAGGTCCTCGACGCCGCGCTGCGCCTGGTCGACGAGGACGGCGCCGACGCCCTCACGATGCGACGGCTCGGCCAGGCCCTGGACTGCGACCCGATGGCCCTCTACCGGTACGCCGACAACCGAGCCGCGCTCCTGGACGGCGTCGCCGAGACCGTCCTCGCACGGCTCATCATCCCCGCCGACCGGACCGGCTGGGAGACCCGGCTCCGCGACGCCGCCCACGACTTTCGGCGCCTCGCGCTCGACCACCCCAACGTCGTCCCGCTCATCGTCGCCCGTCCGCTCGCCACCCCCCTCGGGCTCCGCCCCGCCGGGACCCTGCGGCCGCTGGAGCAGATCCTCGCGCTCCTGGTCGGCGCCGGCTTCCCGCCCGACCACGCCCTGCACGTCTACCGCGCCTACTTCGGGCTCCTGCACGGTCACGTCCTGAACGAGCTCCAGGAGGTCCTCGTCGACCCGAGGGCCACCGACGCGCTGCTCCGCCTGGGCCTGGACCGGCTCCCGCCCGAGGAGTTCCCGCACATCCGGAGCGTGGCCGACGCGCTGCTCGCCGGGTACGACGGCCAGGCCGAGCTCGACCGGAGCCTCGACATCCTCCTGGACGGGCTCCGCGCCGAGCAGCCCGCCGCGCCCTCCCGCGGCCGGCGCCGCGGATGAGCTGGTCCCGGCGGCATCCCGCCGTTGCCGCCGCGGCCACGCTGCTCCTGCTCGCCGCCTCCGTCTGGGCCGTCAAGCTCGGCAGGCTCGCCCTCAGCGCCGGGTGCAACGCCGACTACTGGTCCACGCCCCACGGACAGGCCGGCGGACTGCTGTACGTCGCGCTCGGCGACAGCGCCGCGCAGAGCATCGGCGCGAGCCGCCCCGACAGGGGCTACGTCGGGCTGCTCGCCCAGCGGATGCGGGACACGACCGACCGGCCCGTGGAGGTGGTCGACCT
Source organism: Mycobacteriales bacterium (assembly GCA_046594005.1). GTDB lineage: Bacteria > Actinomycetota > Actinomycetes > Mycobacteriales > SCTD01 > SCTD01. The sequence goes on along the minus strand of JBKJQM010000378.1, from coordinate 1,544 downwards.
CAGCAGGAGCGGCGCCCGCATCTCGGACGTCCTTGACGCCCAACTCCCCGCCCTCGCCGCGCTCGGACGCGCGCCCGACGTGGTCACCGTCGCCATCGGCGGGAACGACATCCGGGCTTACGACCGTCAGACGTTCGCCGACGAGGCACGACGCCTCGCCGCCGCGCTGCCCGCCGGGACCTACGTCGCCGACGCCCCCTACTTCATGCACGGCCACTGGGAGACCGACGCGCAGCAGGCCGCCGACGTCCTCACCTCAGCCGCCGGGGCGCGCGCATTGCGCCCCGTCGCGCTCCACGAAGCCCTCCGCGCGGAAGGACCGCGGGCGATGCTGACGCAGTTCGCCGCCGACTGGTTCCACCCGAACAACCGCGGCCACCGCGTCTGGGCCGACGCGTTCTGGGACCGGCTTGCCGACGACCCTGCACTCGCGCCGCCGGGCTGACCGGCGCGTCCTCGTCGCCGATGAGAATGATGCGCGCAACCGGCGTGGCCTGAGCGCGAAGGGACTCACGACGCTTGCGCCAATGGGCCGGGCCGGTCTGGGCCGGGCCAGCGTGAGGCGCGGTGGGACGCCACGGCCCGGCGGCGGGCCACGTCGGCGAAGACTGTTGTTCCAGTCGACTCGGACCCCGTTCGGTCTCCGGACCTACGCTGGCGTGATGTCCCGCCTCGCACTGCCGACCAAGGCCTTCGTCGCCGCGGCGCTGCTGGTCCTGGTCACTCCCGCGTACGCGCTGGCCGTGCCCGAGGGTCCGTCCTACCCGTCGCCGGAGTGGACGGCGCGCGAGGCGCAGAACTTCGCCCTCACAGGTGAGGCCGCAGCCGAGCAGCTCGGCGACCCGGCGTTCGTCGCCCGCTGGCAGCAGCAGAGCGTCGCCAACTTCGCAGAGTTCGCGCAGCGCTCGATCACCGAGCCGTACTTCCGCTCGGAGGGCAACCTGTGCGCCACCTGGGGTGAGCAGTGCACCGGCGACCCCTTCCTCTATCCCGGCGTCGATCCGTTCTACGACTCGGCGACCGTCACGCCGGTCCAGTTCGCCGACCGCGAGGGGGCGCGCCTGAACGGTCGGGTCTGGGCGCCGGCCTCCACCCCTGCCGGCCGCAGACTGCCTGGCGTCGTGATCATGAACGGCAGCGTCCAGGCCCCCGAGACGGCGTACTGGTCGTTGGCGCAGGCGCTGGTGCAGGGCGGTTTCCAGGTGCTGACGTTCGACCCGCGCAGCGCCGGCCGCTCCGACGCCCTGACCCCGGCCGGCGTGCCCGGGAGCAACGCCAACCCGCAGGCGTTCCCCGACAACCTCGTCGACGCCCTGGACTTCTTCGCCAGCACTCCGAAGCGGCCGTACCCCTATGCCGCGACACCTGCCGCTACGCCGTTCAACCCGCTGCACGCGCAGCTCGACCCGGACCGGCTCGGCGTCGCCGGCCACTCGCTCGGCGCCATCGCCGCGACGATCGTGCAGGGCTACGACCCGTGGCCGGGGAAGTTGTCGACGACCAATCCGGTCAAGGCGATCGTGGCCCTGGACAACCTCGCCATC
>JBKJQM010000030.1:0-7114 GCA_046594005.1 Mycobacteriales bacterium | reverse complement strand
GGCGATGATCTTCGCGATCTCGACGTCGAAGCCCTCGACGTCGCCCGAGAGGGTCTTCTCGCCGTACAGCGGCTGGTCGAACTTCGTGCCCACCTTGAGCACGCCCGCCTTGGCGATGCGCTCCATCGTGGTGCCCGCAGCGAAGGTCGGCTTCGTGTCGGTGGCGGCGGTGTCGCCGCCGTCGTCGGAGCCGCAGCCGGTCATCGCCAGGGCGAGGGCCGCGAGGGCTGCGGCGGTACGCAGGGGTGTGCGCATAGGGGTGTCCTCCCGGACGTCGGTGGGCCTAGTGGGTCAGGATCTTGGACAGGAAGTCCTGCGCGCGAGGGCTCTTCGGTGCGGTGAAGAACGCGTTGGGCTCGGCGATCTCGACGATCGACCCGGCGTCCATGAACGCGACGCGGTTGCCGGCCGAGCGGGCGAAGCCCATCTCGTGGGTGACGACGACCATCGTCATGCCGTCCGAGGCGAGGTCGCGCATCACGTCGAGCACCTCGGAGATGAACTCCGGGTCGAGCGCCGAGGTCGGCTCGTCGAACAGCATCAGCTTGGGCTGCATCGCGAGCGCGCGGGCGATCGCCGCGCGCTGCTGCTGCCCGCCGGACAGCTGCGCGGGCATCGCGTCGGCCTTGTCGCCGACGCCGACCCGGTCGAGCAGCGCGCGACCTCTCTGCTCGGCCTCGCCCTTGCTGACGCCGCGCACCTTCACCGGCCCGAGCGTCACGTTGTCCAGCACGCTCTTGTGCGCGAACAGGTTGAAGGACTGGAAGACCATCCCGATGTCGGCGCGCAGCCGGGCGAGCTCCTTGCCCTCTCGGGGGAGCTCCTGCCCGTCGACCACGATCCGGCCGCTGTCGATCGTCTCCAGGCGGTTGATGGTGCGGCACAGCGTCGACTTGCCGGACCCGGACGGGCCGATGACGACGAGCACCTCGCCGCGGGCCACCTTCAGGTCGATGTCCTTGAGGACGTGCAGGTCGCCGAAGCGCTTGTTGACGCCCTCCAGGAGGACCAGCGGATCGCTCACGCGGCGCAACGTACGCGCCTGACATGTCCGGCTGCACCTCCCGCGGGCCGTGACGCGAGACCGTGACCCGGCTGTCACCTAGCGTCGGGCCGGTGAGCGTACTGGCGGTGGTCGGGCCGACCGCGGCCGGCAAGTCCGACCTCGGCGTCGCGCTGGCCCGCGAGCTCGGCGGCGAGGTGGTCAACGCCGACTCGATGCAGCTGTACCGCGGCATGGACGTCGGCACGGCCAAGCTGACGCTCGAGGAGCGGCAGGGCGTGCCGCACTCCCTGCTGGACGTCTGGCCGGTGACGGTGACCGCCACCGCGGCGGCGTACCAGGAGCTGTGCCGCAGCCGCCTCGGTGCGCTGGGGGAGCGAGCCGTCCCGGCGGTGCTCGTCGGCGGGTCCGGGCTCTACCTGCGGGCCGCCCTCGACGACCTGCAGTTCCCCGGCACCGACCCGGAGCTGCGCGCCCGGCTGGAGGCCGAGCTCGAGCGCGACGGGCCGTACGCCCTGCACGCGCGGCTGGCGGCGCTCGACCCGGCGGCCGCCACCCGCATGGAGCCGACCAACAGCCGGCGGGTGGTGCGCGCACTGGAGGTCGTGACGCTGCACGGCGTGATGCCCGGAGAGCTGACCTCCTACGACGAGTTCGTCCCGACGACGTACCTCGGCGTCGACCGTGCGGACCTGGCCGAGCGCATCGAGGTCCGCGTCGACCGCATGTGGGCGGCGGGCCTGGTCGACGAGGTGCGCCGGCTCGAGGCCGAGGGCCTGCGCGAGGGCGTGACGGCCAGCCGGGCCCTGGGCTACGCGCAGGTGCTGGGCGTGCTGGACGGCCGGTGGGACGAGGCGCACGCCCGCGAGCTGACGGTCGTGGCGACCCGGCGCTTCGCCCGCCGCCAGCGCGCCTGGTTCCGCCGGGACCCGCGGGTGCACTGGCTCGACCCGGACGACGACCTGCTGGAGCAGGCGCTCGCACTGCTGTGAACGGATGACACGCAGCGTGTGCCTGTGGTCACTCCGGGCCAGCCAGGACCATCCCCGTTCGTCATGGGACAAGTCGGGCGACCGGGTCATGCTGGTGCCATGGCCCCCACCTGCACGCCCGACGACCTCGTCGCCCTGCACTCCGCCGTCGCCGACGGGACGCTCGAGCTGATGTACCAGCCCGAGGTCGACCTCGCGAGCGGCGGCATCGTGGCGATGGAGGGCCTGCTGCGCTGGCACCACCGCGACCTCGGCCTGCTCGGCCCGCCGGCCTTCCTGCAGCTCGCCGAGGACAGCGGCGAGATCGGGCCGATCGGCGGCTGGGTGCTGAACGAGGGCGCCGCCGAGGCCAAGCGCTGGACCCGGCTCTCCGGCCCGCAGCGCCGGCTGTGGCTGAACGTCAGCGCCGCGCAGCTCGAGTCCGAGGGCTTCACCGATCTGGTCGCGTCCGTCGTGGCCGCGCACGAGCTGCCGGCCGGCGCACTGGGCCTGGAGCTCACCGAGGCCTGCGTGCTGTCCCTCGGCGACCGCGGTCCGGCGCTGATGGAGGGCCTGCGCGCCGCCGGAGTGGCGCTGGCCGTGGACGACTTCAGCAGCTGGTACGCCGCGCTCGGCGCCATGGACGGCCTGCCGATCGACGCCGTCAAGCTGTGCCACCGGTACGTCCGGGGTGTCGGCGAGGACGTCGGCGTCGACGGCGGCGGCGACAGCATCGTCGCCACCGTCATCCGCGAGGCACACCGACGCGGCCTGTACGTCGTCGCCGAGGGCGTCGAGACCTGGGGCGAGGCGGCGCGGCTGACCGAGCTCGGCTGCGACCGTGCGCACGGCTGGCTGTTCTGCAGCGCCCAGCGCGCGGACAAGGCCGCCTGGCTGCTCCAGCACGGCACCGGCTGGCAGGGCAGCGCCGTACCCGCTCCTCGCGCTGCCCCCTGAGCCGTACCCTTCGAGCGTGCACTTCCTCAAGGGGCACGGCACGGAGAACGACTTCGTCGTGCTGCCCGACCTCGACGGCGCGCTGGAGCTGACGCCTGCCCTCGTTGCCCGGCTCTGCGACCGCCGCGCCGGTCTCGGCGGCGACGGGGTGCTGCGCGTGGTCCGCTCCGCGCACGCGCCGGAGGCGGACCCCTCCACCGAGTGGTTCATGGACTACCGCAACGCCGACGGGTCGGTCGCGGAGATGTGCGGCAACGGCATCCGGGTCTACGCCCGCTACCTCGTGCACGTCGGCCTGGCTGAGCCCGGCCGCCTGCAGCTCGCGACCCGCGGCGGCGTCAAGGAGGTCCACGTCGGCCTCACCGGTGACGTCAGCGTCGACATGGGCCCGGCCGTCGTCTGCGAGCCGGTCGACGTCGACGGCACCCCCGCGACCTCCGTCGACATGGGCAACCCGCACGCCGTGCTGCCCGTCCCGTCGGTGGCCGGTCTCGGCGAGCTCAAGACCTCGCGGCTCGACCTCAACGTCGAGTACGTCGAGGACCTCGGCCCCACCGCCATCTCGATGCGCGTGCACGAGCGCGGCGTCGGCGAGACCCGCTCGTGCGGCACCGGCGCGTGCGCGGCGGTCGTCGCGACCGCGCTGCGTACCGGCACGCCCCGGGGGACGGCATACGACGTGACCGTCCCCGGCGGGCAGCTCGTCGTCACCTGGCGGGACGACGGCCACGTGGTGCTCACGGGTCCCGCCGTCCTGGTGGCCGAGGGCGATCTGGACGACGACTGGCTGTCCCTGGAGGACGCATGACCGCCGAGCTCACCCCCGCCGAGACCGCTGCCGCCGTGAAGGACGGCATCGGCGGCTTCGGCTTCGCGTGGATGGCCGGCAAGGAGGGGCGCGACCGCGGCAAGGCCGAGCTCGGCCTGCGCGGCCGCGCGCTGTACCACCTGGGTCGTTGCGGTGTCCTCGGCGACGTCCCGGTCGAGGTCGTCATCGCGGCCGAGGCGTTCTTCCCGCCCGCTGTGGTGCGCGCCGCGTGGGAGGAGGGGCGTCCGCTGGTCGAGCCGATGCAGGCCGCGCTGTTCTACGCCGGGCTGTGCGCCGACCACGGTCGCGCGCGCTTCGCCGACGACGCCCGGACCGCTCGCCTCGTCGAGCTGGTCGAGCGCGCCGTGGACGCCGCGCCGTACTCCGGCCTGCCGCTGTTCGTCGGCTGGCGCGCGCTGCCCCGACCGGACGACGCCCCCGGGCGCTTGGCGCTGCTTCTGAACTGCCTGCGCGAGCACCGCGGGTCGGTGCACGCGGCCGCCGTGGCGGCGGTCGCCCTCGGGCCGCTCGAGGCGATCATGGCCGGGTCGTACGGCGAGCGGAACGCCCGCTTCTTCGAGTGGCCGGAGCCCTACCCGGACTCCGACGCCCACCGGGCCCGCTGGGACGCCGCCGAGGACCTCACCGCCGCGGCGGCCGCGCTGCCGTACGACGCCCTGGACGCGGCCGAGCGCGGTGAGCTGGTGCAGCTGCTGGCGGAGGCGCTCGCCGCCCGGGGGTGACGCAGGCCGCAAACCGGACCTCCCGCGCAGACCGGACCTTCGTGCGAGGATCGCGGCGGCGCAGGTCCGTCCTGCCCCGTGTCATCCGTCGGCCGTCATCGCGGCTCCATCCGGAAGGCTGGAGCGGGCACCCCCGCGGCCGGCCGGCCGGGCCGCAGAGGAGCTCTCCTGTGTCCCGTTCACGTTCCCCGCTGCGCGGACTGGCCCTGCTCGCCGCCGGCGCGCTGGCCGTCGTGCCCCTCGCGGGCCTGAGCTCTACCGCGGCCTCCGCCGCCGCAGCGCCCACCGCGAGGTCCCTGTCCTGCCCGCCCGGCACCGCCGAGACGACCAAGACCCCGGGCCAGCGCGCCCAGGAGCGCAAGGCCGCAGGGCCTGCGTTCGAGGAGCTGCTGGCCAGCCTCGACGAGGCGTCCGCCGACCGCGCGACCGCCTGCCGCCCGGTCAAGCAGCCGGAGCAGTTCCGGGAGCTCGCTGCCATGAAGGCAGAGCGCGACGTGCTCAGCGCCGGCCCGCTCGGCTACACGCCTCCGGGCGCGCTGCGCAGCGCCCTGGTCGGGAAGCAGGCCGCGACGGCCGCTGCCTCGACCGTTCCCGGAGCCGCCGGCAGCTTCACCGCCCTCGGCAGGACGCCGCTGATCGCGGACGACCCCGGCGCCCCGAGCGTCAACGGGCTCGGCCTTGCCGACCAGGCCGGTCGCATCGACAGCTACGCCTACGACGCGGTGCACAAGCGGCTTTTCTCCGCTCCCGGCACCGGCGGCGTCTGGATGTCCACCGACGTCGGCCGGTCCTGGCGCTCGGTCGGCGACAGCCTGCCGTACCAGTCCGTCGGCGCGGTGACGTGGAGCCCGGCCGGCACTGCCGCGGACGGGACGCTGCTCGTGGTGTCCGGTGAGGCCTCCGCGGGCGGCAGCGTCTTCACCGGCATGGGCGCCTTCTTCTCCACCGACTCCGGCAAGACCTGGCAGCAGTCGACCGGCATCCGTGACGGCCTCATGGGCTTCGAGATCGAGGTCGACCCGACCAACCCGAAGACCGTCTACGCCGCGACGAGCCAGGGGCTCTACCGCTCCACCGACGCCGGTCGCACCTACGTCAACGTCAAGCTCCCCACGGGTGCCTGCGCCGGCGTCACCGGCTACAAGAACGTCTGCCAGAACGCCAACTGGGTGACCGACGTCCAGATCAAGGCGCCCGGCGGTGTGGGCGCTGACAAGAAGGGCGGTCAGGTCCTGGCCGCCGTCGGCTACCGCGCCGGCCGCCGGCCCTACCCCGGCACCGACACGCCGCAGTCACCGGCCAACGGCCTCTACCGCTCCGACTCCGGGGCGCCAGGCACGTTCACGATGCTGGACGGCATCTACTCGGCCTCCGACCTCTCGCCGGTCGGCTTCGCTCCGCAGGCGCGCGTCGGCCGAACCGAGCTGGGATCGGCGACCGGTCCGGCGCAGGACCACGACTTCGTCTACGCCATCGTCGAGGACGCGGTCCTGTTCAACGGCGGCGTGCCCGGCATCGACGCGGTCGACACGAGCGAGGTCATGGCGCTCCCGAACAACACCGCGTTCAACGGCATCTACGTCTCCCCGGACTTCGGCGCCTCGTGGACCCGGATGGCCGACGAGGTCGAGCTGCAGAACCCGCTCACCGAGTCCGCGCTGATCGGTGCCTCGGCCGCCTCGCTGTACCAGCCGGGCGTGCAGTCCTGGTACAACCAGTGGATCGAGCCGGACCCGACGACGGCGACCGCCGACGGTGTCCCGACCCGCCTGGTCTTCGGCCTCGAAGAGGTCTGGGAGTCCCGCCTCTCGGGGCAGCCGCAGGACGGCAGCCTCGACGCGGTCAGCCCCGTGTCGTTCAAGGTGATCGGCCCGTACTTCGCCGACAAGACCTGCGGGTTCCTCGACAACCCGCTGCCGGTCTGCCCCACGCAGCAGACGGCCACCGGCGACACGACGACCCACCCCGACCAGCAGTCCGGCATCTGGATCCCGAAGGCTGACGGCGGCGTCTCGCTCGTCGTCGGCAACGACGGTGGCACCTACCGCCAGGACGTCGCCGAGGGCGCCAGCCTGAGCAAGACCGCCTGGGGCCGCGGCGCCCAGGCCGGCTACAACGCCAACACCCTGCTGCCGTACGACGCATCGCCGGCCAAGGACGGGACGATCGCCTTCGGCCTGCAGGACAACGGCTCCGGCGTCATCCGGCCCGACGGCAAGGTCGTGGAGACGTTCGGCGGAGACGGCTTCTTCGCCGCCATCGACCCGGACGACAGCAAGACCTACTACAACGAGACGACGCTCGCCGACCTGCGGGTCACCACCGACGGCGGCAAGACGTACACGACGATCACCCCGCCGGTGACCGCCCCGATGTTCTCCAACCCGTTCGTCATGGACCCGACGGACGCCGACCACCTCATCACCGCCGGCCCGGAGGTCGTGGAGACCGTGAAGGGGTCGGCTACGCAGGGCTCGGACCCGGACACCGGCGACCCGGGTGACTGGGTGCAGGTCTTCACCACGGGCGAGGGCACGCAGATGACGGCCGTCGAGCTCCAGGGGGCTGCGGCGTACGTCGGCTTCTGCTCGACCTGCGACATCATCAACAAGGACCCCGCTCAGGGTCAGAT
>JBKJQM010000355.1:0-4851 GCA_046594005.1 Mycobacteriales bacterium | reverse complement strand
GACGAACAGCGCACCGGCCTGCTCGACGCGGGCCAGCACCTCGCGGGTGCGCGGCGACACCGACAGGTCGCTGCGGACGAGGGTGCCGTCGAGGTCCGAGGCGACGAGGCGAGGGGTCACAGGGGCAGCAGCTCCTTGCGTCCCGCGAGGTACGGACGCAGCGCGGCGGGGACGTGCACGGAGCCGTCGGCGCGCTGATGCACCTCGAGCAGCACCGCGATGGTGCGGCCGACGGCGCACAGCGTGCCGTTCAGGGTGGCCACCGGGGACAGCCCGTCCTCGCCGCGCGCACGGATGCCGAGGCGGCGCGCCTGGAAGTCGGTGCAGTTGCTCGTGGACGTCAGCTCGAGCCAGCGCTCCTGGGACGGCAGCCACGCCTCGCAGTCGTACTTGCGCGCGGCCGACGAGCCGAGATCGCCTGCTGCCACGTCGATCACGCGGAACGGCAGCTCGAGCAGGGACAGGAAGGCCTTCTCGTACGACAGCAGTCGCGCGTGCTCGGCCTCCGCCTGCGCCGGGTCGACGTAGGAGAACATCTCGACCTTGTCGAACTGGTGGACCCGGATGATGCCGCGGGTGTCCTTGCCGTGGCTGCCGGCCTCGCGGCGGAAGCAGGACGAGAACCCGGCGTAGCGCATCGGCAGGTCGTCGAGCACCTCCCCGGAGTGGAACGCCGCGAGCGGCACCTCGGAGGTCCCGACCAGGTAGAGGTCGTCGTTCTCGAGCTTGTAGACCTCGTCGGCGTGGGCGCCGAGGAAGCCGGTGCCCTCCATCGCCTCGGGCCGCACGAGAGCAGGCGCGATGACCGGGGTGAAGCCCGCCTCGACCGCTGCGCCGATCGACAGGTTGACCAGCGCGAGCTCCAGCAGCGCGCCCCAGCCGGTGAGGAACGCGAAGCGGCTGCCGCTGACCTTGGCGCCGCGCTCGGTGTCGATCGCGCCCAGGCCGGTGCCGATGTCGAGGTGGTCCTTGACCGGGAAGTCGTATGTCGGGACCTGCCCGACCTGCTCGACGACGACGAAGTCCTGCTCGCCGCCCTCGGGGACCCCGTCGATCACGACGTTCGGGATCGCCAGGTGCGCGGCCCGCAGCGCGGCCTCCGCCTCGGTCTGCGCAGCCTCGGCGGCCTTGACCTCGGCGGACAGCGCCTTCGCCTTCTCGAGCACGGCGGGGCGGTCGTCCTTGGAGGCCGTCTTCACCGCCTGCGACACCGACTTCTGGTCCGCGCGCAGGCCGTCGGCGCGGGTAACGGCGGCACGGCGCATCTCGTCCGCGGCCAGCAGAGCGTCGACCAGCGCAGGGTCGTCACCACGGGCGCGCTGCGAGGCGCGCACCCGCTCGGGGTCGGCGCGCAGGAGGCGGAGGTCGATCACTGCTCGATCACTGTTCGATCACCCTGCCGAGGCTACCGGCGGCCACTACGGTCACGACATGCGCAGCAACCTGTTCGGAGACCACCTGGAGAAGAGCGGCGACGAGGCGATCTCGCTGCAGAACCCGCGGATGCTGAAGGTCCGCCTCGACGGGGAAGTGCTGGCGCGGCAGGGGGCGATGGTCGCGTACCAGGGCGAGATCTCCTTCGCGTACGAGGGCGCCGGCGGCGTCGGCCGGTTCCTCAAGAAGGCCCTCACCGGGGAGGGCGTCCCGCTCATGCGGTGCAGCGGTCGTGGCGACCTGTTCCTCGCGCAGGACGGCAACGAGCTGCACGTGCTCGACCTGGACGGCGACTCGGTCACGATCAACGGCGCGAACGTGCTGGCCTTCGAGCCGGGGCTCACCTGGGACATCCGCCGGGTCGAGGGCGCCTCCGCGCTGTCGGGCGGTGTGTTCAACATGGTGTTCACCGGTACGGGCCGGCTGGTGCTCAGCGCCTTCGGCACGCCGGTCGTCCTGAACGCGTCCGAGGCGCCGACGTACGCCGACCTGCAGTCCGCCATCGCCTGGTCGAGCAGCCTGCAGACCCGCCTGGTCCGCACTGCGGGGGCCGGCGCGCTGATCGGGCGCGGCAGCGGCGAGGCGTTCCAGCTGGCCTTCGCCGGCCAAGGCTTCGTGGTCGTGCAGGCCAGCGAGGGACCGGTCGTGCCGACGCACAGCCACGGCAGCAGCGGGGGCGGCGGCGGAGGTCTGTTCGGTTAGGAGGGGTCCCGCAGCGCCGCCAGCCAGGCAGCCGCGTCGCGGAACTCCTCGTCGCTCGTGCCGCGGCGAACCGGCTGAGCGCTGCCGTCAGCGCGCGCCCAGCTGCCGAGCACCCGCACGTCGACGCACACCCGGCGCAGCGCCGACAGGGCTTCGCCGACCCGCGCGTCAGCGAGGTGGCCGTCGCAGTCGAGCGAGAAGAAGTACTGACCGAGCCGGTCACCGGTGGGACGCGACTCGATGCGCGAGAGGTTGACGCCGCGGACCGCGAACTCCGTCAGCAGCTCGAGCAGCGCGCCGGGATGGTCGTCGTCGATGAACGCGAAGACGCCGGTGCGGTCGGCGCCGGTCCGCACGGGCAGCGGCCCCGGCCGGGAGACCAGCACGAACCGGGTCACGGCGCCGGCGTTGTCCTGCACGTCCTCCGCCAGCACCTGCAGGCGGTAGTGCTCGGCCGCGATGGGCGCGGAGATGGCGGCGTCGTAGGTCCCTTCGGACACCGCGCGCGCCGCCTCGGACGTCGACGTGGTGAGGACAACCTGGGCGTCGGGCAGTTGCTCGCGCACCCACCGGCGGCACTGCGCCTCCGCGTGCGGGTGGGTCGCCACGACGCGCACGTCGCCGGTCGTCGTGCCGGGCCGGCCGAGCAGCACGAAGCGCACCGGCAGCAGCACCTCCCGTACGACGTGCAGCGGATCGCCGTGCGCCAGCTCGTCCAGGGTCGTGGCGACCGAGCCCTCGACGGAGTTCTCGATCGGCACCATCGCGCCGTCGGTCGCCCCGGAGCGGACGGCCTCCAGCGCTGCGGCGACCGTCGCGTGCGGCGTGAGGTCTGCCCGGGCGGCCGCGGGCAGGGTCCGCAGCGCCGCCTCGGTGAAGGTGCCGGCCGGGCCGAGGTAGCCGAAGCGGGGCGGCGGGACGCCGGGCACTAGACGCGCGCCCGGGGAGCGCCGGCCTTGGCGATGGCGTCCTGCTCCTCGGGCGACAGGGCTGCCTCGCTCGTGCCGCCCTTCACCCCCTTGGCGTAGGTGCGGGTCTCGCTGCGGCCGTTGATCGAGCTCAGCACCAGCCCGTCACCGGCGTCGTCCAGCAGGGCTGCGGAGAACGACAGCGCACCGCCCAGGTCGCCGAAGGCGTCGTAGCGGACGACGGCTACGTGCCGGAGCGCGTCACCCAGGTCGGCGCGAGCCGCCTGCAGATCGTCGCGCAGCACGATGACATCGCCGCGCAGCAGGGCGTTCTCGGCCGCATGACGGCCGAGGGCCTGCACGAACGTCGCGGTGTCGTCGCCCGCCACCAGGGCGTCGTAGCTGCGGAGCAACCGGCCCACTCGGACCGCGAGCGCGACCACGACGACGAGTGCGAACACCGAGAACCCGGTGGCCACCACGGCGAGCGACTCGGTCGACATCAGCCGACCCTAGTGCGGCAGCCGTACGCTCCGGCCCGTGGACCGCACGCAGGCGCAGGTACTGCTCGATGCCGTGGCCGACGGCAGCCTCGACCCGGCGGACGCACTCGACCAGCTGGCGACGGCGCCGTACGACGAGCTCGCGCACTCGCTCGTCGACGTGCACCGGGCCCTGCGCACCGGTGACCCGGAGGTGGTCTACGGCGCGGGCAAGACGACCGCGCAGGTGCTCGAGGTCGTCGAGGCGTTGCGCGCGTCCGGCGACCGCGCGGTGCTCGTGACGCGGGCGACCGCCGAGATGGTGGAGGCGCTGCGACGCGCGCACGACGAGGTGCTCGTCGACGGCGGCGCCGTCGCGGTCGGTCAGCTGCCGGTGCCCCGGGGCGTCGTGGCCGTGCTCGCTGCCGGCACGTCGGACGGCCAGGTCGCCGCGGAGGCGGCACTCACGGCGCGGGTGTTCGGCGCAGGCGTCGAGCGGGTCGACGACGTGGGGGTCGCCGGGCTGCACCGGCTGCTGGCCGCCCGGCCGGCGCTCGACCGCGCGGACTGCCTCGTCGTGGTCGCCGGCATGGAGGGCGCGCTCCCGTCGGTCATCGGGGGTCTGGTCGGGACGCCGCTGGTCGCGGTGCCGACGTCGGTCGGGTACGGCGCGAGCTTCGGCGGGCTGGCCGCGCTGCTGGCGATGCTCAACGCGTGCGCCCCCGGGGTGGCGGTCGTGAACATCGACAACGGCTTCGGCGCAGGAGTGTTCGCGGCCAGGGTGGCTCGGCGCGTGCAGCGGTGATCGGCTGGCTGGACTGCTCGGCCGGCATCTCCGGCGACATGCTGCTCGGCGCCCTGGTCGACGTCGGCGTCGACCTCGCGGTGCTGCAGTCGGCGGTGGACGGCATGGGGGTCGAGCCCGTCCGGCTGACGGCGTCGACGGTGACGCGGCAAGGGCTCGGCGCGACGAAGGTCGACGTGCACCTGGACATGCCCGCGGACGTGTCACCGACCACCCGCACCTGGTCGGACGTGCGTGCGCTGCTGGAGTCGGCCGTCTTGGGCGAGTCCGTGCAGCGCACCGCACTGGACGTCTTCGCGCGGCTCGCGACCGCCGAGGCGCAGGTCCACCGCACGTCGCCGGAGGACGTGCACTTCCACGAGGTCGGCGCGCTGGACGCGATCGCCGATGTCGTCGGCTGCGTCGCGGGGCTGCACGAGCTGGGGCTCACCTCGCTGCACGCAGGCCCCGTCGTGCTCGGCGCCGGGACGACCCGGGGGGCGCACGGACCACTGCCCGTACCCGCACCCGCGGTACTCGT
>JBKJQM010000327.1:0-8684 GCA_046594005.1 Mycobacteriales bacterium | reverse complement strand
CAGCTCGGCCAGCAGCGTGCGCAGCCAGACGGCGCGGTCGGGCACCTGCATGCCCAGCATCCGCTCCACCGCCATCACGATGCCGAGCTCGTTGCTGAACGCGGACAGCCAGTCGTGGCGGTTCGCGAGCATGACCAGCTGGCGGTAGTCGCGGACCTCGAAGAGCTTCTCGGCGCCGCGGTGCAGGAACCCGACGACCGGGTCGGCGGCGGTGATGACGTCGCCGTCGAGGGTGAGCGCGATCTGCAGGACCCCGTGCGTGGACGGGTGGTGGGGCCCGAGCGACAGCACGGCGTCGGAGCCGGCGTGCGCTGCCGCCCCGATGCCGACGAGCCGCTCCACGCTCACCCTCAGGAGACTAGGAGCGGGTCGGGCACCCCGACCGGGCACACCACCCAGCCGTAGGACCCGAGGCCGCGGCGGTCGAGCAGCTCACCGGCGCCGTTGGCCGACTGCAGGAGCCGCAGGTACTCCCGCGGCTCCGTCTGCGCGAGGGACCTCGGCGGCGGGGTCGGGTCGACGCCGAGACCCGGCAGGACGTGCCGCTGCGCGACCACCCAGCCACCGGTCGCGGCGGCCACCGCGTCGAGCGCCACGTGCGCCGTCACGTTGCAGGAGCCGTCCGGCACGGGGTTCACCGGCCGACCGTCGCGCCAGCCGGTCAGCGTCGGTCGGCGGTCGCCGTAGTCGCTCCGGTCGCCCAGGACGTGCCCGTAGTCGACGGCGACGGCCACCCCGCGCCGGACGTGAGCGACCGCGGCCGCCCAGGCGCGGTCCCGGGTCAGGCCCACCTCCATGCGCCGCCCCTGGGGCCACCACGTCTCCGCCCAGCCGAGCAGCTCCGGAGCGGCCGGCTCGCCGAGGCGCTCGGTCCCGTCCAGCGAGACCTCCACGACTCGGCCGTCGAACAGCACGTCGAGCGGGACGTCGTCCAGCCACTCGTTGGCGAACAGCAGCCCCTCGATCTCCGGCACCTCGTCGGTCCAGCGCAGGCCGGTCCCGGGATCGGGTGCGAGCTCGACGGCGGTGAGCCGCCAGCGGTCCGGCACGTCGGGGAGCGCGTGCAGGAGCTCGCCCCGGCCGGCGCCGAGGTCGACCAGGTCGAAGGGGTCCGGGTGTCCGAGCGACTCGTCGACCCGGCCGGCGAGCTCGCGGACGGCGGCGGCGTACACGGGCGTGGCGTGCACCGACGTCCGGAAGTGCTGCCCCGGCTCCTCGCGCAGGAAGAACCCGTCCGGGCCGTACAGCGCAGCCTCGACGGCCTGCCGCCAGGGGGTGAAGGGCATGCGTGCCAGTCTGCGTGCCGTGCCCCAGGACCAGGACGCCCGCATCGCCCGCTTCGAGGAGTCGCTCTCGCAGGGGGCCCACCTCTGGAACACCCTCGGCTACCGCCGCGACTCCTGGGGGGAGGGGACCACGACCATCTCGTGGGACGCGACCCCGGAGTACGGGTTCCCGACCGCCGCAGGGCAGGTCATCCAGGGCGGCCTGGTCACCGCGCTGCTGGACGCCGCGATGGGTGGCGCCTGCTGGAGCGTCCTGGACGACGGGGAGGCCTTCCTGACCGCCGACCTGCGGGTGGAGTTCCTGCGCTCCACACGGGTCGGGACGGTCTCCGCGACCGGCACCGTCGTCCGGCGGACCCGCCGGGTGGTGTTCTGCGAGGCCTCGCTCGTGGACGCAGCCGGGCAGGTGCTGGCGTCAAGCCGCTGCACGCAGGTGGTGCTCCCGGCCGAGGGACGGGCCGGGCGCTACGGGCCGAAGCCCGCCGACGGGAGCCCGCCGCAGGACGCCCGCGGCTGAGCGCCAGCGCCGGCCCGAGCGGGTGATCCGGGCCACAAGGACTGGACGGCGGCCCCGTGGGCATCCACCCTGAGACCCGCACGTCCGGTACCCCTGCTGTGGACTGGAACGGAACCCCTCGTGGACGCTCGACTGCGCGACGACCCGCGCCCTGCCCGCCTGCGCGTGGGCGTCGTGGGTGCCGGCCGGGTCGGCGCCGTGCTCGGAGCGGCGCTCGCCCGGGCCGGCCACGTCGTGGTGGCCGCCTCTGCGGTGTCGGCCGCCTCGCGGACCCGGGCGGCGGACCTGCTGCCGGGCGTGCCGGTGCTCGCGGTCGACGACGTCGTCCGGCGCGCCGACCTGGTGCTGCTGACCGTCCCGGACGACGCGCTGGCGGACCTGGTCAGCGGCCTGGCCGCCACCGGGTCGTTCGCCCGCGGCACGCTCGTCGCGCACACCTCGGGCCGGCACGGGCTGGCCGTCCTGCAGCCGGCCGTGGACGCGGGTGCCCTGCCGCTCGCGCTGCACCCCGTGCTGCCCTTCGCCGGGACCGGCGTCGACCTGGAGCGCCTCACCGGCACGGCCTTCGGCGTCACCGCCCCGGACGCGCTGCTGCCGATCGCGCTGGCCCTCGTGGTCGAGATGGGCGGCGAGCCGGTGCAGCTTACCGAGGCGCAGCGGCCCCTGTGGCACGCCGCCCTCGCGCACGGCGCCAACCACCTCACGACGCTGGTCGCCAGCTCGGCGGACCTGCTGCGCGCGGCCGGGGTCGAGTCGCCCGGGCTGGTGCTGGCGCCGCTGCTGGGCGCCGCCCTCGACGGGGCACTGCGCCGCGGCGACGACGCCCTCACCGGACCCGTCGCCCGGGGCGACGCCGGCACGGTGGCTGCGCACCTGCGGGTCCTCGCCGAGGTGGCGCCGGACGTGCTGCCGTCCTACGTCGCGATGGCCCGGCTCACCGCCGACCGCGCGATCGCCTCGGGTCGGCTCGACCCGGACCGGGCCTGGGCGCTGCTCGAGGTCCTGGCCGACACCACCCACGGGAGCGTGCCGAGATGATCGTCGCCGAGAAGCGCGAGGACCTGTTCGCCGCCCGTGACGGGCTGCGCGGCCGCGTCGCGGTCGTCATGACGATGGGCGCGCTGCACGAGGGGCACGCCGAGCTGGTGCGCGCCGCCCGCCGCACGGCCGACCACGTCGTCGTCACCGTCTTCGTCAACCCGCTCCAGTTCGGTGCCGGTGAGGACCTCGGCCGCTACCCGCGCACCCTCGAGACCGACCTCGGGATCTGCGAGCGCGAGGGCGCCGACATCGTCTTCACCCCCACGCCGGACGTCGTCTACCCGGACGGCGACCCGTTGGTGCGCGTCAGCGCCGGCCGCCTCGGCGAGGTGCTCGAGGGCGCCAGCCGGCCCGGTCACTTCGACGGCGTGCTGACGGTCGTCTGCAAGCTGCTGCACCTGGTGCGCCCCGACGTCGCTCTGTTCGGGCAGAAGGACGCCCAGCAGCTCGCCGGCATCCGCCGGATGGTGCGCGACCTCGACCTCCCCGTCGACGTGCAGGCCGTGCCCACGGTGCGCGAGCCCGACGGGCTGGCGCTGTCCAGCCGCAACCGCTACCTGTCACCGGAGGAGCGCACCCGCGCCCTCGTGCTGTCCCGTGCCCTCGCCACCCGCGACGTCGCGGCCGGCCGCGCGCTGTTCGCGGCGGAGCCGGGCGTCGAGCTCGACTACCTCGAGCGGGTCGACAGCCGCACGTTCACGAACGACCCGGACGGCGACCTGCTCGTGGTCGCCGCGAGGGTGGGCACCACCCGCCTGCTCGACAACCTCGTCCTGATGGAGAGCTGACTCCGTGTACCGCACCATGCTCAAGGGCAAGATCCACCGCGCCACCGTCACGCAGGCGGACCTGCACTACGTCGGCTCCGTCACGGTGGACGAGGACCTGCTCGACGCGGCCGACCTGCTCCCCGGCGAGCAGGTCGCCATCGTCGACGTGACCAACGGCGCGCGCCTGGAGACCTACGTCATCCCGGGTGAGCGCGGCTCGGGTGTCCTCGGGATCAACGGCGCTGCAGCACGTCTCGTGCACCCGGGTGACGTCGTCATCCTCATCGCCTACGGCCAGATGGACGACGCCGAGGCCCGGTCGTACGTCCCCCGCGTCGTGTTCGTCGACGCCGACAACCGCATCATGGCCACCGGCCACGACCCCGCCGAGGCGCTGCCGGACACCGGCCTGGTGCGCGGCGACCTCACCTACACGACCCCGAACCCGCTGCGCGCCACGCACACCGGCTCGTACGACGACGACCCCACGCTGGTCTGGTGATCGCCGCCCGGCGGCTGCTCGCGCCGGAGCCCGGCTGGACCACCTCGACCGACGTCGTCGTCGTCGGCTCGGGCATCGCCGGCCTGACCGCGGCGCTGCACGCGGCCGAGCACGCCGACGTCCTGCTCGTGACGAAGGTGCTCGTCGACGACGGCTCGACCCGCTGGGCCCAGGGCGGGGTGGCCGCGGCGCTGTCGCCGGAGGACAGCCCGGAGGACCACCTGCAGGACACCCTCGTGGCGGGCGTGGGCCTGTGCGACGTGGATGCGGTGCGCGTGCTGTGCACCGAGGGGCCGGGGCGGCTGCGCGAGCTCGTCGCGCTCGGCGCCGCCTTCGACCGCGACGCGTCCGGTGAGCTCGCGCTGACCCGCGAGGGCGGCCATCACCGCGACCGCATCGTCCACGCGGGCGGCGACGCGACGGGCGCCGAGGTGCAGCGCGCCCTGGTCGCCGCCGTCAAGGCCGACCCCCGGATCCGGCTCGTCGAGCACGCCCTGGTCCTGGACCTCCTGCGCACCGCTGAGGGCTGCGCAGCCGGCCTGACGCTGCACGTCCTCGGCGAGGGGACCCGGGACGGCGTCGGCGCGGTGCACGCGCGCGCCGTCGTGCTGGCGACCGGCGGCATGGGACAGGTCTTCAGCAGCACCACCAACCCGCCCGTGTCGACGGGTGACGGGGTTGCGCTCGCCCTGCGCGCGGGTGCTGCGGTGGCCGACCTCGAGTTCGTGCAGTTCCACCCGACCGCGCTGTACCTCGGCGCAGGCGCCACCGGCCAGCAGCCGCTGATCTCGGAGGCCATGCGCGGGGAGGGGGCCTTCCTCGTCGACCTCGCCGGGCAGCGCGTCATCTCGGTCGACGACCACCCGCTGGCCGACCTCGCGCCGCGCGACGTCGTCGCCAAGGCGATCCACCGCCGGATGCGCCAGCGGGGCGACGAGCACGTGCTGCTCGACGCGCGCCACCTCGGCGAAGCCCTGCTGCTGAAGCGGTTCCCGACGATCGTGGCCCGCTGCCGCGAGGCCGGGATCGACCCGGTGACGGAGCCGATCCCCGTCGCGCCCGCCGCGCACTACGCCAGCGGTGGCGTCCGCACCGACCTCGACGGCCGCACCGACGTGCCCGGCCTGTACGCCTGCGGCGAGGTCGCCTGCACCGGCGTGCACGGCGCCAACCGGCTGGCCAGCAACAGCCTGCTCGAGGGCCTCGTCTTCGCCGGCCGCATCGGCCAGGCCCTCGCCCGGGACCTCCCGGCCCAGGGCCGGCCGGAGCCGCTGGCCGGCGAGGCGGTGCTGCTCGACCCGTCGATCCGCGCCGAGCTCGGGGTCGCCATGACGCTCGGCGCCGGAGTGGTGCGCAGCCGCTCGTCGCTGGCTGAGGCCGCGGACACCCTCGAGGCGCTCGGGGCGCGCACGTCGGCGACCCCCGCTCCCGACGCGTGGGAGGCCACCGACCTGCACGCCGTGGCGACGGCGCTGGTGGCCGCCGCGTCACGGCGCGAGGAGACCCGCGGCGCCCACTGGCGCGAGGACCACCCGGAGGCCTCCGACGCCTGGCTCGGGCACCTCGTGACGACCCTGTCCGGCACGACGTTCGAGGAGCTGGCATGAGCCTGTCGACCGCCACGACGGCGGCACTCGCCGCTGCCGGTCTCGACGAGCCGTACGTCCTCGACCTCGTGCGGCGGGCCGTCGCCGAGGACCTCGACGGCGGAGTGGACGTCACCTCCGTCGCGACCGTCCCCGAGGACCTGCAGGGCGTTGCGGCCTTCGTGCCGCGGCAGGCAGGTGTCGTCGCCGGGCTCCCCGTGGCGATGGCGGTCCTCGACGTCGTCGTCCCCGGAGTGCAGCTGCGGGTGCAGGCCGCCGACGGGGACGCCGCCGTCGTCGGACAGGCCGTCCTGGAGGCGACCGGTCCCGTCCGCTCGCTGCTCACCGCCGAGCGCACAGCCCTCAACCTGCTGTGCCACCTGTCCGGCGTCGCGACCCTGACCCGCGCGTGGGTGGACGCCGTGCACGGCACCGGCGCGCGCATCCGCGACACCCGCAAGACCACCCCCGGGCTGCGCGCCCTGGAGAAGCACGCCGTCCGCTGCGGCGGCGGCGTGAACCACCGGATGTCGCTGTCCGACGCCGCCCTCGTCAAGGACAACCACGTCGTCGCGGCCGGCGGGGTCGCAGCCGCGTTCGACGCGGTCCGCACGCGCTTCCCTGGCGTCCCGGTCGAGGTCGAGTGCGACACCGCCGACCAGGTGCGCGAGGTGCTCGAGGCAGGCGCCGACCTCGTGCTGCTCGACAACATGTCGCCGGTGCAGATGCGGAAGTGCGTCGAGCTCTGCCGGGCCCGCGGCGTCATGACCGAGGCCTCCGGCGGCCTGTCGCTCGCGAACGCGCGCGAGGTCGCCGAGACCGGCGTGGACTACCTCGCGGTCGGCGCGCTCACCCACTCCGCCCCGGTGCTCGACCTGGGCGTCGACCTTCGTACGACGGAGTCCTAGTGCTGCTCACCGTGGACGTCGGCAACACCAACATCGTGCTGGGGCTGTTCGACGGGCAGCACCTGTTCGAGAGCTTCCGGATCAAGACCGACCCGCGCATGACTGCCGACGAGCTCGCGCTGATGTTCCGGGGGCTGCTGTCCGACCACTCGGCGCCGGACGGCGTGGCGGTCTGCTCGACGGTGCCGTCGGTGCTCGAGGAGCTGCGCCGGATGTTCGAGAAGTACTTCTCGAACGTGCCGACCGTGGTCGTCGGACCTGGCGTCAAGACCGGCGTCCCGCTGCTGTACGACAACCCGCGCGAGGTCGGGCCGGACCGGGTCGTGAACACCCTCGCCGCGCACACCCTGTACGACGGCCCGGCGGTCGTCGTCGACTTCGGGACGTCCACCAATTTCGACGTGGTCAGCGCCAAGGGCGAGTTCCTCGGCGGTGCACTGGCTCCCGGCATCGAGATCTCGGTGGACGCCCTCGCCGCCCGCGCCGCCCGGCTGTTCAAGGTCGAGCTGGTCGAGCCGCGGTCGGTCATCGGGAAGACCACCGTCGAGGCGCTGCAGTCCGGGCTGCTGTACGGCTTCGCCGGCCAGGTCGATGGCATGGTGCGGCGCATCGCCGACGAGCTGGGCGAGCGCCCGGTCGTCATCGCCACGGGTGGCCTGTCGCACCTGATGTTCACCGTCTGCGAGACGCTCGACCACCACGAGCCCGACCTGACGCTGATCGGGCTGCGGCTCATCTACGAGCGCAACCTCTGAGCCGCCGACCCTGACGGCTGCGCCGTCGGCGAGCCGGTCGTCACCGAGCGGGCCGCGAGCCCGGCCGAGGCGACGTTGCGCCGATCGGGCTTGGCGTGGATGCGGTGCGGGTCGAGTCGCGTGGATAGCAGGTCGGGCAGTGCGGCGGTCGCCTCTTCCGGTAGGAGGGGCAGTTCCCGCGAGGACGAGTGATCAAGGGCGTGGGCAACACGGCGCTCTACGCGGCGCTGAAGTGCGGTTCGGAGGTGCGCGCGCCCGAGGAGCGAGTCGCAACGGTGGCCGAACGTGCCTGATGACTCGGTGTTGGTGTCCGGGTGGGGGTCGATCAGGCGGTGGCGGGCTCAGAAGCCCTTGGGTGGTCGGTGGAAGCGCCAGCCGCCGCGGGTGGTCCAGTCGTAGGTGCCGTCGGGGTCGCGGTGGACGGTGAAGACGGTGTGCTTGGCGCGGTGGTGGTGTCGGCACAGGCACTGGCCGTTGTCGCTGCTGGTCGCGCCGGCCGGCCAGGGCTGGCGGTGGTCCTTGTCGGTGCGGGTGGCGGGTCGGCCGCAGCCGGGGAACACGCAGGTCCGGTCGCGGGCCTGCAGGAACCGGCGGAGCCGGGGTGGGAAGCGGTAGCCGCTGCCGGTGAGATCAGCGGGGTCGTGCGGGCGCATCGTCAGGAGGGTGGCGAGCACCGGATCGACGGGCGCTGGTTCGGCGGGTGCCAGGTCGGCCTGCGCAGGGTCGGGTGCGAGGTCGTCGGGTGCCAGGTCGGCGGGTGCGACGTCGCCGGGTGCGAGGTCGGCGGGTGCCGGGTGCCGGCGCACTGCGTCGCCGGTGGCGACCACCTGCCCGGTCTGGTCCACGTAGGTCGGGGCGAGGGTGTCGGCGTGCGTGAGCAGGTCTCGGGCGGTCGAGGGCAGGATCGGTCCGAGGCCGGCGATCTCGGCGAGCTCGAGGTCCCCGCCGGCGGCGGTGCTGACCGGCACGACGATCTCGGCGTGCCAGCTGCCGGCCTGGACGCCGCCGGTGAGCAGGTCGACGAACAGGTCGAACTCGCGGGCGTCGCGGTTGCGGTCGTCATCGGGCTCGGGGGTCTCGGGCAGCGTCCCGTCGAGGGCGGCGCGGATCGCGGCGATCTGCGCGGTCGGGCCGCGGGCGATGAGCAGCGACTGCCCGTCGACGTCAGGGGTGAAGCGGACATTGCGCCCGCGGGTCGCGAGCCGGTCCCGGGCGGCGGCTGCGGCGCGGTCGACCTGCACGATCAGCCGGGCGACCAGCCGCCCCAGCTCACCGGGTGCCTGGCCGGTGTAGCGGGCGAGCATGACGAGCACGACGGC
>JBKJQM010000086.1:0-6658 GCA_046594005.1 Mycobacteriales bacterium | reverse complement strand
GAACCCCAGCCGCAGCAGCAGCCCCGTGCCGCTGGCGCGGGAGTCGAACAGGCTCACAGCTCCGGGCTCACAGGTCCCGGCTCACAGGTCTAGGGCGAAGCACCGGGTGCGCGGGTCGTCGGCGTAGTGGCCGTACGGCGGGATCGGTAGGAAGCCGGCGGAGACGTAGAGCGCGACCGCTTCCGGCTGCTCGGTGCCGGTCTCCAGTCGCACGTGCGACAGCCCGGTGCGGCGGGCGTGGTCGAGCAGCTCGCCCAGCAGGCGCCGGGCCGTCCCCCGGCCGCGGCCCGCCGGGTCGACGTACATCCGCTTCACCTCGCCGACCCCGGGCTCGAGCACCCGCAGCCCGCCGCAGCCCAGCGGCCCGCCGTCGGCCCCGGCCTCGGCCACCAGGAACACTCCCGGCGGCGCGAAGTCCGAGGTGCTCGCCGGGCTGAGTCCGCCCGGGCCGTAGCGCTCGTCGAGCTCGGCTGCCATCCCCGCGATCAGCGCGACGGCGCGCGGGTCGTCGTACGCCACCGCCTCGACGCGCAGCACCACTCAGCCCTCGACGAGCGGCAGGTGCACCCGTCCGCGGCCCTGCGCCAGGGCGGCGAAGCGCTCGCAGACCGGACGCCAGCACGCCTCGACCTCGGGCAGCTCCTCGACCGCGCGCTCGGCCAGCGCGTGCGGGTCGAGGCCGGCCTCGAGGACGGCCTCGGTGTACTCCGCGCCCCAGTGGCGGACCATCTCGGGCGGCGTCTCGATGTGGAACTGCACGCCCCAGGCGCGGTCGCCGACGCGGAAGGCCTGGTTCGCGTAGCGGCTGCTGCTGGCCAGGTGCACGGCGCCGGGCGGCAGGTCGACGATGGCGTCCTCGTGCCACTGCACCACCGTCGGCGTGAAGGGCACGTCGGCGAACAGCTCGTCGTCCCACGCGGCGTCGCGCTTGGCCACCAGGCGCGCACCGGCCTCGACGCCCTCCGCGCCCTTCTCGACCCGGCCGCCCATGGCCTCGGCCAGCAGCTGGCCGCCCAGGCAGATGCCGAGCGTCGGGACGTCCGCCGCGACCGCCGCACGCAGCAGGTCCTTGGTGGCGCGGATCCACGGCGCCGAGTCGTCGTCGTAGGCCTGCTGCGGCCCGCCGAGCACGACGAGGGCGTCGTACGCCGTCGGGTCGCTGGGCAGCTCCTCGCCGTTCCACGGCGAGACGACGACGAGCTCGAGACCCGCCGCGGGCAGCCACTCGCCGAGGGTGCCGGGGCCCTCGCTCGGCGAGTGCGTGACGACCAGCGCGCGGGCAGTCACAGGGCGGGCAGGTAGCGGCCGAGCTCGAACGGCGTGACCTCGGCGCGGTAGGCGTTCCACTCCGCGCGCTTGTTGCGCAGGAAGAAGTCGAAGACGTGCTCGCCCAGGGTCTCGGCGACGAGCTCGCTGGTCTCCATGACCGAGATCGCCTCCGCGAGGCTGCTCGGGAGCGGGGCGATCCCGAGAGCGCGCCGCTCGCTGTCAGTCAGCGTCCAGACGTCGTCCTCGGCGCCGGGCGGCAGCTCGTACCCCTCCTCGACGCCCTTCAGTCCGGCGGCCAGGAGCAGCGCGAAGCACAGGTACGGGTTGGTGGCGCTGTCCGGGCTGCGCACCTCGATGCGGGTGGAGCCGCTCTTCTTCGGCTTGTACATCGGGACGCGCACCATCGCGCTGCGGTTGTTCGAGCCCCAACAGACGTACGGCGGCGCCTCGCCCCCGAACACCAGGCGCTTGTAGGAGTTGACCCACTGGTTGGTCACCGCGGTGATCTCCGGCGCGTGCTTGAGGAGCCCGGCGATGAAGTGCTTCGCGACCTTCGACAGGTGGAGCGGGTCGGACGGGTCGGAGAAGGCGTTCTGGTCACCCTCGAACAGGGACAGGTGCGTGTGCATCCCGCTGCCGGGCTGGTCGCTGAACGGCTTCGGCATGAAGGTCGCGTAGACGCCCTGCGACAGCGCGACCTCCTTGATGACGTGCCGCGTCGTGAGGATGTTGTCGGCGGTCGAGAGCGCGTCGGCGTAGCGCAGGTCGATCTCCTGCTGGCCCGGGGCGACCTCGTGGTGGCTGAACTCGACCGATATGCCCATCCGCTCGAGCATCGTGATCGCGTCGCGGCGGAAGTCCTGGCTGACCCCGTGCGGGGTGAGGTCGAAGTAGCCCGCGCTGTCGACCGGCACCGGACGCTCCCCCGCGCCCGGCAGCCCCTTGAGCAGGAAGAACTCGATCTCGGGGTGCGTGTAGAAGGTGAAGCCCGCATCCGCCGCCTTGCTCAGCGCGCGGCGCAGGACGTGCCGCGGGTCGGCCCACGACGGCGTGCCGTCGGGCATCGTGATGTCGCAGAACATCCGGGCCGTGCCGGGGGCGCCGTCGGCCTCGCGCCACGGCAGGACCTGGAACGTGGCCGGGTCCGGCTTGGCGAGCATGTCGCTCTCCTGCACCCGGGTGAAGCCCTCGATGGCGGAGCCGTCGAAGCCGATGCCCTCGGTGAACGCGCCCTCCAGCTCGGCCGGCGCGATCGCCACCGACTTGAGCGTGCCCAGCACGTCGGTGAACCACAGGCGGACGAAGCGGATGTCGCGCTCCTCGAGGGTGCGGAGGACGAACTCCTGCTGCTTGTCCAAGGCGAGTGTTCTCCCAGGTCAGGGGTCTAGAGGGCCGCGTCGGTCCGCACAGAGTACGGACCTGACGGCCTTAGCCGTCGACTCTGTGCCTGTACGCCGTCCACGTCACGCCCTGCGAAGCGTGGCCAAGCAGCTCCATGTTCGTCGTGACGGGACGCCGGCGGTGTTGAACCATCTCGCTCAGGCGTGCCGCAGGTGGTGCAGGTGCACCGGGTCCTCCAGTCCGGCGCGAGTGACCGTCTGCCCAACCGGCCGTTCGGGCTGGTCCGAAGGGTTGGCCTGGGGAGCTGGAAGATCAGCCGTCGTTGGCCGCCGAGAACGCCGCGAGGTGCGGCGCGAGCGCGTTCAGGACGAACGTCGGCAACCGCCACCGTGCGAACGCTGTTCGGCGGTCTTTGGTGGGCCGAGGAACCGCGGCGTGCCCCGCACGTGGGCGCGCCGCAGGTCGACCCGAGCCTCCCGCCGCAGGAAGCGACGTTCGTGGACGGTCAACCCGAGGAAATCCCCTGACCTGCGGCCTGGAGCTGCGGCCAAGACGACGAGCGCGCGCAATCGCGCGGACGCGGCCTGCACCCTCAGATGGTCTTGCACCGGCGGCGGTCGCACGTGCCCGCGCTGGAGCCGCCGCAGGGCGATCTTGTCGACAGGCGCGGTCGGGGACGAGCATGTCCGCAACCGCCGACCGCAAGATCGTCCGGGTGATCGCTGGACCTGCCGCGCTGCGTTGGGGCGCCAGCGACCGTCTGGTCGCGCAAGCACCCGGAGGTCTGCCGGGCCGCACGGTCCTTGCTCTGCACGGCGTGACCGGGCGAAGCCGAAGACCGGCGGCTGGCTGAGCGCCCGCCGCCCGCGCATCGCAGCAGCGTTGCTGTTCCGGCTCTCAGGCGTCCAGGGCTCCTCAGCGCGGTTGTACGGGACTGTCACTCCTGGTTCCCGTTGGCATGCCCCACTGATGTCTGAGACGACCAGCGACACAGACGGCGGCGCCCCCATCCTGCGGTTCAGGCTGGAGGCGCCGTCGTCAGCGAAGACTCCTATGAAGTCATCGGCCGCGGGGCTACCGCGTGTAGCTGATCCGCAACGCCTTCGACTGCACCGCATGCGTGCGCGCTGAGTCGGGGTGGACCAACCGCCAGATCAACGTGTAGTCACTGGCCCCCCGCGTGGCGGTCCTCATGAACTTCACCAGACCTGTGTTGTCTGTGCGAGACGTCGAAGATCGGACGAACGTCCTGCCGCCGTCGCGGCTGTACTCCAGCGCGATGGCCTCTCGGCCGTATCCGTGGCCAACGCTGCTGACGAAGCGGCCAGTCATCGTGTAGGTGCGACCTTGCCTCACCGTGGCGGGCATGGACGCCCGGATGCGTCCGGGCGGGCCCGTGTGGCAGTGGTTCTTGTCGCCGTATCCGTTGCCGGGACGACAGGTGAAGGGCGGCTTGCCAGAAGGCGTGGGGCTGACTGTGGGCTTAGCCGTAGGCGACGGCGTCATGGACTGGGTGGGCGTGCCCGTCGGCGTGCCCGTCGGCGTGCCCGTCGGGGCGATAGTCGGGGCGATAGTTGCGGTGGGCGTCGCCGTCGGTGTCATAGTCGCCGTCGGCGTCGCCGTCGGGCTGATGGTTGCCGTTGGCGTGGCGCTGCTCGACGGGCTGGGCGGGGTGGTGAAGCCGCCTCCTCCGATGGCGCCGCCGAACACCGCGATCGTCTCGGCGAGCCCGGCCGAGTCGGTCTCAAGGATCACGAAGGGTGATCCAGGATTGTTGAAGGAGTTGTGCGTGGCGCAGCAGTTCGCCTGGACGTCGGTCAGACCAAGAGCGCTTCCAGCAGCCGTGATGGTGAAGGGCTCTGTGACCGCGGCTGCGCTCACGCCGGTGAGCGGCACGAAGTTGTAGTAGATGTCACGGTTCTCAGCTCCCGACAGCGCCAAGATGCCGCCGCCGGCGTTGAAGTAGCTGGCGAAGTCGGCTGAGCGCGTGTTGATGGCTTCAGCGCCCGCGCGGCTGTTGTCGCATCCGCCACATGTCGCATCTGAGGCGACGATGATCGCGCTGTAGAGCGGTGCACCCGTCGAAGCTGTGAAGGGGGTGGTCGCAAATTCAGCAGACGTGGGGTTGATGGTGACCACAGCGCTCGTGATCCCCGCCGCCGTCAGCGCATCGGCTACCTCCGTGCCCTCATCCAGCGCCAAGATCGGCAAGGTAGATCCGTTCTGGACCTTTTGCACCACTATGCGGAAGTAGTCGCAGGAGTCTGTGGATCCGAACGCGCAGTGCAGGTCCAGGTCGTGGCCGGTCGCGATGAAGTTGCCGCCGGTGGCGGCGTCGGCCGACCCCGTCCCTAGGACTACTGCCGTAGGCAGCAGTACCAGGGCGCTGGTCATGGCCACCACACGCAGGCGGGTGCGACCGATTCTCCCCAATCCCCCTTTCCTCAGTCGAGCCACAACTGTTGGCAACTCCATGAAGCCTCCCCAGTCCCCCGCGCGAGACGAGCGGGTACGAATGCCGGCATATCCACCGGACAGGCGCACCGTGAGCCCGGAACGCCGAATGGCGCAAGTCTCTGGGTGAGATCTTCAGCCGACCCTCAGTCGATCTTCAGCGGGGGGCAGCAACCATGCAACGTCATCCCGGCGCCCCGCGCAGTGCCCGGCTCGCGGAGCCAGTCGTCGCTGATCCGGCCATGCGCGGCTCAGCTTCGGCCGCTGTCCTCGCGCCGGACGTAGTCCCGTGATCGCGCCAGGCCGAGACCGCTGACGATCGTGGCGATGACCCGGCCGGTGAGTGTTCCCGCGGCCTCGGGCACGGGCAGCACCTCCGACGGTGAGGACGATGGTCATCACGAGGCGATAGGGAGACGCGAGCAGCTGGAGCGGCGCACCTTGATGAACATGAAGGGCTGGGGCTCTGCCTCTCGTAGACCGGCTGAGGACGCCCCCTCTCCCCGTCCCCCTATGTACACCGTCGCGGCCTCCCGCTTTGCGGCCCTATCAGGTCGGGCCAGCCTTTCCTCGGAGACCCATGTGAGGCGAGATCGTCCGGCTACGCCAGCGCGGTGACGTCCACGTGCACAGGCTCGCTCACCACAGCGGCGGCTGCGCCGGCGAAGTTCAGGTGCTTCCGAAATGGCGTCCCGGCCGATGCCGCCTTCCCGAATGCGCCGGCATACGGGCCCTCGTGCCCGGAGTGGTCTACACGGGGTTGCCAGCGCCTGCTCCAACAACTGCACGGGGCTTCCGGCCTCCGCGACCGTCAGGTTCATGTCTGGGCAAAGGTGCGAGTCGAAGATCCAGATGGAGGGGGCCGGGTCGCCTTCGGCCCCCGGTCTGCAGAGCGCCACAGTCACGACCCGGGAGGTTGCCCGTCGTGCCAGTCCATCTCCCCGGGCGAGCCGTCAGAGGCCGACACAGGCAGACTCGGCGCACTGCTCGCCGGTGCAGGCGACTCGTCGTCGCCGTGGGTGCACCGGGACGGGTAGTCGATGACGGGATCGTCGATCATCGTCACGGGTTCGTGCTTCTCCGCACAAGAACGGTGCGGATCAGGGCCCGCGCCGGTCTTCACGTCCCGGCGGGGGTCGTCCTGCTGTCCCAGGCGACCGACGGCCGCTGGAGCAGTCTGACTGCCCGCCGAGTCCGCGTGACATTCCGTTCGCTGGCCAACGCCGGCAGACGGAGGACTCGGCGGGTCAGAGGGGATGAGGGACTGTCGCCACGCTCAGGAGCTGCGTGCGGAGGACGAACTCCTGCTGCTTGTCGATCGGGCTCAGCTCCGTAGGTCGTCCTGCGCCGGTCTGCTCGTCCGATCCTAGGGTCCGCAAGGGCGTCCGCCCGCTCAGTCGGCAGCACCGGGGAAGAGGCGGGTGCGCGGCCCGGTTGCCGCCGGGGAGAGCAGTGCACGTACTGCCTGACCCGAAGCGCCTGACCCGCACCGCCTGACCCCCGGAGGACGCATGACCAGCACCACCCGCCCGATCGCCGCCAGCGGCACCTTCGCCCTCGGCGGGGACCTCACCGTCTCCCGCCTCGGCTACGG
>JBKJQM010000396.1:0-3461 GCA_046594005.1 Mycobacteriales bacterium | reverse complement strand
TCGTCGGTCACGCGGCCCCGCCGCCCTGGTCCACGCACCGCCCGGACCCGGCGCTCATGCCATCACCGGAGACGGTCCTGCGCGACCTCGCGCTGGACGACGGGTGGGAGGTCCTGGGCCTCCAGGACCTCCCACCCGTCGTCCAGCGGAGGTCGCGCCCGGCGGTGCGGGCGAAGGCCACCGGCGACTGCAGGAACTGCGCGGACACCAGGTCGTACGGCCCGCCCGGCAGCGACTCGGTGAGGTCGAGCCGCTGCCAGTCCACGGCCAGACCTCGGCGGCCGGCCTCGGCGCGGGCGCGGTCCAGCGCCGTCGCGCTGATGTCGACCGCCGTCACGGCCCAGCCGTGCGCGGCGAGCCACAGGGCGTCGGCGCCCTCACCGCAGCCGAGGTCGAGCGCACGGCCGGGCGGCAGGTCTGCGGCGCGCTGCTCCAGCGGGGCGTTGACCTTGCCGCTCCACCGCTGCGCGCGCTCGCCGTAGAGGTCGTCCCAGAACTGCCGTGCGTCGGTGTCCGTCATGCGAGCACCGTGCAGGCAGGGGCGTGCGAACGGCAAGCGTCGTTGCCGGAGCGGCAACGCTCGACTAGCGGGCGCGGCGCGCCAGTCGCTCGGCGTCGAGGATGGTCACGGCGCGCGAGTCGACCCGCATCCAGCCGCGGGACGCGAAGTCGGCGAGCGCCTTGTTGACCGTCTCGCGGGAGGCGCCGACCAGCTGGGCGAGCTCCTCCTGGGTGAGGTCGTGGTGCACGCGTACGCCGTCGCCCTCCTGCGTGCCGAAGCGCTCCGCGAGGCCGAGCAGCGCCTTGGCGACGCGTCCGGGCACGTCGGTGAAGATCAGGTCGGCGAGCGCGTCGTTGGTGCGGCGCAGACGACGGGCGAGCACCCGGAGCAGCTGCTCGGCGATCTCGGGGCGGTCGTTGATCCACGGCCGCAGCGAGGCGTGCGCCAGGGAGGCCAGGCGCGCGTCCGTGAGGACGGTCGCGGTCGCCGTACGCGGGCCGGGGTCGAACAGGGACAGCTCGCCGAACATGTCGGACGGGCCCATGACCGACAGCATGTTCTCGCGGCCGTCGGCGGCGCGGCGGCCGACCTTCACCTTGCCGGTCAGGACGATGTAGAGCGTGTCGCCCTGCTCCCCCTCGTGGAACACCGACTCGCCACGGGTGTAGTTCCCGAACTCGAGGGCCGAGGTCAGCGCCTCGCGCGCCTCGGGTGCGACGCCCTGGAACAGGCCTGCGCGGGCCAGTACGTCGTCGCCGGCTGCGGTGTCCACGACCCTCGTCCTCCTGCTGGTGCGGTCAGAGGGCCACAGTGTTCCACGTCACCTAGCGAGGACGCCCCGGGAGCAGGCGCGACAGGCGGCGCCTGCGCCAGTAGCGCTCGAGCGCGGGCGCGAACCCCTCGCTGACGTAGGTCTCGACCTCCTCGGGTCGCGCGGAGTCGAGGAACGCCGCGAGCTGCTCGCTGACCGAGTCGATGCGCAGCGGGCGCTCGACGCGCTCCATCGTCAGCATGAGCAGCAGCAGCCCGACGGGCAGCAGCAGCGCGACCAGGAGCAGGGACACGCTCCCCATGTTCCCCGCCCGCGCAAGGGTGGTCACAGGCGGGTGGCTCAGGCGCTCGCTCGGCGGGCCGGCTCGAGCGGCAGCGCGCTCAGGCACAGGTCCGGCTGCTCCCGGTAGCGGGCGATGAGCTCGCCGGTCGCCGTGCCGATGCGCTGGTGCAGCGCGCTGCGGTACGCCGACAGCTGGGCCTCTGCCTCCCGCAGGTCGTCCTCGAACTGCCGGCGGCCGACCTCGTCGTGCTCGGCGACGCGGCGGTCCCACAGCTCGGCGAGGCTCGGCAGCGGCGGGATGTCGTCGACGGGCAGGATCTCGACCAGGGCCGAGCGGCCCGAGCCGACCCGCTCGCTGGTCAGCACCGGCGCGAGGCGCTCCCGGTCGAGCTCCTTGCCCGCACCGCCGGACGCCACGACGTCGAGACGCGCCTGCAGGATGCGGCGCCAGTACGAGACCTTGTTCTCCTCGTCCGCGAGGGCGCGGCGGTACGCGCGCAGCCCGTCGATGGACAGGTGGGCGTAGTCCTCGCTGCGGACCGGCACGGGACGCAGATCGCCCTTGCGGCGCGCGGGAGCGGCGACGGAGCGCGCGGCGGGCACGGCCGAGCCCGGGAGTGCGGAGGTGGACGCCTCGGCCACCGGCTCGGTCTGCGTCATCATGCGAGTCTCCGTTCGTCGGTCACTCTCTGTGACCGTCAGGAGATGCGTCGGCAGCCGCTCGCAGAACTGGAGCAGCGTCACCCGTGCGGGTCAGCACGCGGGGCGCCGTCGCGGTCGCGCACGTACGCTCGGGAGCATGGGTGCAGCGACGACGACGAGCCCGCTGGCGCTCACCCGCCGCGCCCGTCGCACCGCCCGAGACCTGGCGGTCCTGCACCCGGATGCGCACTGCGAGCTGGACTTCACGACCCCGCTGGAGCTCGCCGTCGCGACGATCCTGTCAGCCCAGTGCACCGACAAGCGGGTGAACGAGGTGACGCCGGCGCTGTTCCGCCGCTACCCGAGCGCCGAGGCGTACGCCGGAGCGGACCGCGAGGAGCTCGAGGCGCTGATCCGGCCCACCGGGTTCTTCCGCAACAAGGCCGGCAGCCTCATCGGGCTCGGCGCGGCACTGGTCGACCGGCACGGCGGTGAGGTGCCCGGCCGGCTCGAGGACCTGGTGCAGCTGCCCGGCATCGGCCGCAAGACCGCCAACGTCGTGCTGGGCAACGCGTTCGGCGTCCCGGGGCTGACGGTCGACACGCACTTCGGGCGGCTCGTGCGCCGGTTCGGCTGGACCGAGCTCGAGGATCCGGTGAAGGTCGAGGCGGTCGTCGCGGACCTGCTGCCCAAGGCCGAGTGGACGATGTTCAGCCACCGGGTGATCTTCCACGGCCGTCGTGTCTGCCACTCCCGCACGCCGGCCTGCGGTGCGTGCGGGGTCGCGGCGCTGTGCCCGTCGTACGGCCTCGGTCCGACCGACCCCGAGATCGCGGCGAAGCTGGTCAAGACGCCCGCCCAGGTGGAGGTCGCGCCGTGAGGCGCTCGCAGTGGCTCGCGCTGGCGGGGGTGGTCGTGCTGCTGCTCGCCGCCGTCGCGCTGCGTGACCGGGATGCGGGTGGCGAGCTGCCCGGCGTGGACCTCGTCGCGCTGCAGCGGCAGGCAGCCCTGGAGCCGTGCCCGGCCGGCCTCGGACCCGACCTGCCGGACCTCGTCCTGCCCTGCCTCGGCGGCGGGGCGGACGTCGCCCTGCGCTCGGCGGCGCCGGGTCGGCCGACCCTGGTGAACGTCTGGGCCTCGTGGTGCGCGCCCTGCGCCGAGGAGGTGCCGCAGCTCGTGGCCCTGAAGCAGAAGGCCGGCGACCGCCTCGGGCTCGTGGGGGTGCTCAACACCGACACGCGTCAGCACGGGCTCGCGTTCTCC
>JBKJQM010000373.1:0-9283 GCA_046594005.1 Mycobacteriales bacterium | reverse complement strand
GTGCGTGATGGGCACCCGGACGGTGGCAGGTTCGGGCTGGACGACCGCGCGCACCCGCACGTCCAGCAGGCCGGCGTCGTAGCCGGCCTCCACCTGCTCCGGCGACACCCCCGGCGGGAGCGCGAACTCGCGCCGGAACTGTCCGTACCTCAGCTCGCGGACCAGCACGCCGGTGGACTCCTGCCGCTCGTCGCGCCGCTCGCCGGTGATCACCAGCTTGCCCTTGTCGATCCGGGATGGGTCCCCACCCTCGCGGCCGGTCCAGCCGCGCCGTACCAGCTCGTCGAACTCGCGATCCATGCGCGCGAGCACCGTGAAGGGGTCGAACCTCTGCACCTGCATGACATCCCTCCTGATGTCGATCCGAAGATGAGCGCCCTGCGCTCAACCCTCATCTTGTGCAACCCTGGACGCCGACGTCAAGAGGGAGGACCACCATGGCCAAGTGAGGACGGAACCGGCGCGGACGCAAGAAGAACGCTGCCAACCACGGCAAGCGCCCGAACGCCTAGCTGAGACGGCGGCGCCGCCCCCGGTCGACGATCAGGGGTGGCGCAGCTGCCAGCCGGCCCACGCGCTGTCGACCATCGCGCGCAGGTCGTGCCGGGCGGTGAAGCCCAGCCCGTCCCGGATCCGGCCGACGGCAGCGACGATTCGCGCCGGGTCGCCCGGGCGGCGGTCCACCACGTCCGGGGTCGTGTCCCGACCGGTGACCTCGGCGATGACGCGCAGCACGTCGAGCACCGAGCTGCCCTCGCCGCGGCCGATGTTGTAGGTCGCGCCGGCCTGGCCGTCCTCGAGCGCCCGGGCGGCAGCGAGATGGGCGTCGGCGATGTCCCCGACGTGGACGTAGTCGCGCACGCAGGTGCCGTCCGGGGTCGGGTAGTCGCCGCCGAAGACCCGTGGCCGCTCCCCGGCCTGCAGGCGCTCGAAGACCATCGGGACGAGGTTGAAGACGCCGACATCGCCGAGCTCCGGCGTGGCGGCGCCCGCGACGTTGAAGTAGCGCAGGTTCATGGCCCGCATGCCGTACGCGCGCTCGCCGTGCCGCAGCATCCACTCGCCGATGAGCTTGCTCTCGCCGTACGGCGACAGCGGGGCCTTGGGGGTGTCCTCGTCCACCAGCTCCACGTCCGGCAGGCCGTACGTCGCGGCGCTCGAGGAGAAGACGACCTTGTCGACGCCCTTCTCGCGGCAGGAGTCGAGCAGGGCGACCAGGCCCTCGACGTTCTCGCGGTAGTACAGCAGCGGGTCGGCCATCGACTCGCCGACCTGCTTCTTGGCGGCGATGTGCACCACGCCGGTGACGCCGTGCTCGCGCAGCACCCGGCGGACGAGGCCACGGTCGAGCACGCTGCCCTCGACGAGCGGCACCGAGGCCTCGACGCGGGAGCGGTCACCGGTCGAGAGGTCGTCCAGCACGACGACGGAGGCGCCGTCCTGCTGCAGGGCGCGGACGACGTGCGCACCGATGTAGCCGGCGCCGCCGGTCACCAGCCAGGTCATGAGCCGACCCTAGCCACTACTCGGCGCGGTACTCGACCTGCTCGATCTCGATGCGCACCTGCTGGATGCGGGTCAGGACGCGGTCGCGCAGGTCGACCGGCGCCGGGTCGCTGCCGCAGCAGCGGGCGACCAGCGCCTTCACGGCCTGCTCCAGGCCGTACTGCCGCAGGCACGGGGCGCACTCGTCGAGGTGGATGCGGACCTTGTCGCGGTGGTCACCGTCCTGCTCGCCGTCGAGGTAGAGGTAGACGGCCTCGAGGACCTCGCTGCAGGGGGTCTCGTGCGGGTCGCCGCAGCTCATCGGGGACCATCCTCGGCCGTGCCCGCCTTCACCAGGCCCCGCTCGACGGCGTAGTCCTGGAGCAGCGTCCGCAGCCCGCGCCGGCCGCGGTGCAGGCGGCTCATGACGGTGCCGATGGGAGTGCCCATGATCTCGGCGATCTCCTTGTAGGCGAAGCCCTCGACGTCAGCCAGGTAGACCGCCATCCGGAAGTCCTCGGGCAGCGCCTGCAGGGCCTCCTTCACGTCGGAGTCCGGGAGGTGGTCGAGCGCCTCCATCTCCGCGCTGCGCAGGCCCGTTGAGGTGTGCGCCTCGGCCGCGGCGATCTGCCAGTCGGTGATCTCCTCGGTGGGGGTCTGCTGCGGCTGGCGCTGCTTCTTGCGGTAGGTGTTGATGAAGGTGTTCGTGAGGATGCGGTAGAGCCAGGCCTTGAGGTTGGTGCCCTCCTGGAACTGGTGGAACGCCGCGAACGCCTTGACGAACGTCTCCTGGACCAGGTCCTCGGCGTCGGCCGGGTTGCGCGTCATGCGCAGGGCCGCGGAGTACAGCTGGTCCAGGAAGGGCAGCGCGTCACGCTCGAAGCGCGCGCGGCGCTGCTCGCTGGTCTCGTCCGGACTGGTCATGCCGTGCACCCCCTTCCGAGCGGTGGACGTGGTCGGCAGCGGCCGGACCACCACGACGGGCGCCGTCGAGGCACCCGCGCCGATGGCCGAGGGTACGCGGACGCCGGGTGTCCCCGCTGTCCCGGTGGGGTCCCAGGGGACCCAGGGGGCGCCCGTACGGCTCGCCGTCGGCATGCCTGCTCCTGTTCGGGGGGCTCGTTCCGCGTCGCCGAGCCGTGTGCGCTCGACGCCTGCCAGAACACGCGCATCGCGCAGGTCTGTTCCCTGCCCCCGCACTAGGCTCGGACCATGGAAGGCCACCACCCCGCGGTCGAGCAGTACCTCGAGACGATCCTCGAGCTCGAGGAGGCGGGCATCGTCCCGATGCGCGCGCGGATCGTGGAGCGCCTCGGCGTCTCGGCCCCGGCGGTGAGCGAGACGGTCAAGCGCCTCGAGCGCGAGGGCTACGTGACCCTCGACGAGGACCGCGTCCTGCACCTGTCGGAGGCCGGCCGGGCCTACGCCACCTCGATGCTGCGCCGTCACCGGCTGGCCGAGGTCCTGCTCGTCGACGTCCTCAAGGTGCCGTGGCCGCAGGTGCACGAGGAGGCCTGCCGGCTCGAGCACGCCATCAGCGACACCCTCGAGCGGCACCTGGTGACCCTGCTCGGCGACCCCGGCACCTGCCCGCACGGCAGCCCGATCCCCGGCTCGGCCAACATCGTCGAGACCGGGCCGCTGCAGAAGCTGTCCAGCGTCCCGGCCGGCGGCGCGTGCACGGTGCGCCGGATCGACGAGCACCTGCAGACGCTCGTCGAGCGGATGGTCGAGCTCGAGACCGCCCGCCTGATGCCCGGGCAGCGCGTCGTCGTGGGTGACTCGGAGGGCGGCCAGCTGCGCCTCGAGGTCGACGGCGTGGACGTGCGGGTCGACCGCGTCGTGGCCGCCGAGGTCTACGTCAGCGTCTGAGCCAGCCAGCTCCGCACGACCTCGCGCAGCTCGTCGGCGACCTCGGACGCCGTACGCCCGTCCTTGCGTCGTACGGCGAAGGCGTGGTCGGCACCGCGCACGACGTGCGCCCCCTCGGGGATGCCGAAGGCGTCCCGCTCGCCCTGGACGACCAGTCGCGGCAGGGGCGGGAGCAGCAGCTCGGGCAGCCGGGTGCGCCCGGGCCGGCCGGGCGGGTGCAGCGGGAAGGCCAGCGCCAGCACGGCCACGGCGCCGACCTCGACCGCGGTGCGGCAGGCGACGCGGGCGCCGGCGCTGCGGCCGCCGACGACCAGCGGGCCGCCCGGAGGCAGCGCCGCGAGGACCGCGGCCCATGCCACGTCGAGCCGGGCCGGCGCCTCGGCGACCCGGCGGCCACGGACCCGCCAGGGCTGCTCGACGCGGACCACCTGCAGCCCCAGGTCCAGCGCGGCGTCGCGCGCCGCGCACAGGTCCGGCGCGTCGACGCCGCCGCCCGCGCCGTGCCCGAGCACGAGCCGGCCGCGGCCGGGCGTGCCCTCGACGTGCGCCCGAGCCGTCCCGATCGGTGTCGGGATGTCCGATCCGGATGGCGACGTCACGGTGGGCACGGTAGGCAGGTCACGTGCGCACCCCTGACCCGGTCGCGATGACGTCGCTCCTGCCGTCGGTCCCCCCACCGGCGGGCTCACCCGTCCCGCCGCCGGCCTCCACCTACTGGCTGTTCTACCGCGAGGTGGCGGCGGCGCAGCTGGCCGCCTGGCTGCCCGCGGAGCCGGCCCGGGTGCTGGACCTGTCGGGTCCCGCAGGGTTCGCGGCCGAGCTCGTCGAGGCCGGGCACGAGGTCGTTCTCGTGCGCTCCGACGCGCAGGACGTGCGCGTGGACGCACCCGGACCGGGGCGGGTCCTGCCGGTCGTGGCCGAGCCGGCGTCGCTGGGCTGGCTCGGCGACGCCAGCGTCGACCTGGTGCTGGCCGAGTCGCGCGCGCTGTCGATGTGCCTGGCCACCGAGGTCACCGTCGATCACCTGCGCAGGGTGCTGCGCCCGGGCGGGCGGCTGCTGCTCGTCGTCGAGTCGCTCGTCCTCGGCCTGGCCCGGCTCGCCGACCAGGGCCGCTGGGCCCAGCTGGCCGACGTGCCGGCCGCCGACGTGGTGCTCGTCCCCGACGCCGACGGCTCGATCACCCGGTGCTTCTGGCCCGAGGAGATCACGTCGCTGCTGGCGGACGCCGGCCTCGAGGTCGAGTGGGTGCGCCCGCGCTCGGTGCTGACGCCCGCGACGGTCGAGCGCGCGCTGGAGCAGGGTGGCCGCGCGGCGCTGCGCACGCTCGTGGCGACCGAGCTGGCCCTGTCCGCCGAGCGCGAGGGCGAGTCGACCGGCCTGCACCTGGTCGCCAGCGCGCGGCGACCAGCCGGCTAGCTGTTCGCGGCCTCGAACTTCTCCTGGTCGGCGATGCAGCGCGCGGCCTCGGGACGGACCTCGAGACGGGCCTCCGGGATCGGCTGACCGCAGTCGACGCAGGTGCCGAAGGTCCCGGCGTCGATGCGGGCCAGGGCGGCCTCGACCTGCGCCCGCTGGTCGGCGGAGTTCTCCAGCAGCGCGTTCTGGTTGTCGGCGTCCACGGAGTCGCCCGCGGTGTCGGCCGGGTGCTGGTCGACGTGGCTGAGCTCGCTGCTGTCGCCGGCACCCTCGGCCTCGAGGATCGCCGAGGCGCTGTCGAGCTCGCGGAGCATCTGCTCGAGCTGCTGGCGGGCGTCCTGGGTGTCCACGGTGAAGAGCTCCTGAGCGTCGGGGGAGGTGATCACTGCGGCCCCTACCCGCTGAGGCGCCCGCTGCACGTCGCGCGGCCTAGCCTGGCGCCGTGCGCAGGACCGGTCTCGCCGCGGCAGCCTGCGCGGTCGCCCTGGCCGGTCCGGCGGCTGCCCTGGAGCTCCCCTCCCCGGCCGGCCAGCGGGCCAGCGATGCGGCGCTGCTGCGCGAGGTCGGCGCCCGCCCGGACCGGGTGCTGGTGTCCGTCGTGCCCGGTCCGGTGGTCAACGAGGAGCGGGTGTCGGTCCTGGTCGACGGCACGGGGGAGCCGGCCCGCGTCGAGCTGGAGCAGCGGCTGCTGCTGACGGGGACGGGCGACTACTCGGTGCGGGAGCGCGGTCCGGCCCGCTCGTCGCTGGCGCTCGGCGACGAGCCGCCGCCGGTCACCAAGCTCGGAGCGGTCGTGTGGCAGGGCTTCTCGCCCGGTCGCCGCGAGCTCGCGGCGCGGCTCGTGCTGGACCCGGCGCTCGAGGCGCCCCGGCTGCCACTGGCGCTGACGGTGACGTACGACGGGCAGCCGCTCGGACCGGGCGGGACGGTCCCTGGCGCGGGGACGGTGCTCGTGCGGCTGACGAACGCGACCTCGCAGCCGGCGACGCTGCCCACCGCGGCCGACGCCCCGGCAGCCGAGCTCGCCACGGCGCTCGACCGGGCCCGGGCTGCGGCCAACGGACCGCTCGGTGCGCGACTGCCGACCGCAGGGCGTGGGCTGCCGGCGTCCGTCCCGACGTCGGGCGACGGGCGGGCCGCGGGCACCACCGGCGTGGCGCTGCGGATCGCGGGCGGGCTGCGCCTGACGGCTCCCTCAGGCGGCTCGCCGGGGACCGTCACCGGTCCGGCCACGACCCCCGTGCCCGGCGGCGCGGACGTGTCCGGCACCCTGCCGCCCGGCGCGACCGCCGAGCTGAGGGTGGACGTGACCGGGCCGGCCGTCCTGGAGCTCGACCTCAGCGCCGCGCCGGCGCTGGACCCCCGGACGCTCGCGCCGCCCGGCGGTGCCGCCAGCTGGCGCGCCTGGGCGGCCTCGCGACCGGACGCTGCGGCCCGGCGCACCGCCCTGGACCTGCTGGTGGCCACCGCGGCGACCGGCGCCCGCGCCACGTCGTACTCGCCGTACCTCGGCGCCGACCTGCCGGGCAGCGGCACGACGACGTTCCGCTACGCGTTCGCCCAGCCCTCCGCCGTGCGGCGACCGGCACCCCCGCTCGAGCCGAGGCCCGGTCCCCTCGCCGCCACCGCCGCGGGCCTGCTGCTGCTGCTCGCGGGCGGGGCCGCGGTCTGGCGGCGCAGCTAGAACAACGTCGTCTCGGTGGCGACCGGCTGCACCAGCTCGGCGCCGTCGTTGCGCACGTTGCCGACCGCCTGCGACACCGGCCAGGCGTCCAGCACGCCGGGCGTCCCCGGCACGAGCAGGTCCTCCCCCGGGTCCTCGACCTCCGGGTCGAGCCAGCGGGCCCACGACTCGCGCGGCACCAGCAAGGGCGTGCGGTCGTGGATGTGCCCGAGCTCGTCGGCGGCCTCGGTCGTGATGACGGTGCAGGTCCACAGCCGCTCGGCGCCCTCGGCGGCGGACCACACCTCGTACAGCCCGGCCATCGCCAGCGGGCTCCCGTCGCGCGGGGTGAGGAACCACGGCTGCGTGCGGGTGCCGTCCCTCTGCCACTCGTAGTAGCCGTCGGCCGGTACGATGCAGCGCCGTCGTGCGTACGCCTTGCGGAACGCCGGCTTGACCGGAACGGTCTCCCGGCGCGCGTTGATCATCCGCGCGGCGCCCTTGGCGTCCTTGCTCCAGGACGGCACGAGCCCCCAGCGGAACACCCTCAGCGAGCGACGCTCGTCCCGCTCGACCACGGCGTAGACCGGATCGGTGGGTGCGACGTTCCACGACGGCGGCAGCGACTCCTCCGGCGGCTCCTCGACCTCGAAGGCGCTGGCGAGGTCCCGGGCGTCCCGGCTGGAGGCGTAGCGGCCGCACATGCCCTCATTGAGGCACGGGCGGCAGGTCGACGGACAGGATGTCGTCCTCGACCGGGGAGAACCGCATGTCCTGGAAGCGGCCGAAGTACATGTCGTCGGGGCTGACGCCCTCGCGGTCGGTCGGGCCGAAGCCGCGCTCGTCG
This sequence comes from Mycobacteriales bacterium, assembly GCA_046594005.1. Classification (GTDB taxonomy): domain Bacteria; phylum Actinomycetota; class Actinomycetes; order Mycobacteriales; family SCTD01; genus SCTD01. The sequence goes on along the minus strand of JBKJQM010000373.1, from coordinate 1,999 downwards.
CCGTTGGCCCCGGTGATGACGGTGGCGTTCAGGGCGTCCATGAGCGGGCCGCCCGCCTTGACGGCGGCCGCGACCAGGCGGACGGCGTCGTAGGAGTAGGTGGACCAGTCCGGCGGCTGGACGACCTCCCGGCCGCCCGCCTGCACGCCGATGCGGTCCGGCCCGAACTCCTGCTCGTAGGCCTTGCGATAGGCCGCGAAGGGCGCCGGACCGACCTCGCTGGTGATCCGGAACGACACGAACACCGTGCCGTCGAGCCACTCCGGCCGGTCGGCCAGCCGCTGGCGCACCAGCGGGTCCTCGCCCGTGGGGCCGGTGTAGACGGGCACGTCCCAGCCGGCGCTGCGGGCGGCGCGTACGACCGCGGCGACTCCCCCGGCCCGCGCCCAGACCACGAGCGCCTCGGCGCCGCTGCGCCGGGCGGCGAGCACCTGCGGGGCGACGTCGCCACCGCCGTCGGGCAGCGTCGCCTCGGCGGCGACGCGCACCCGGTTGCGGGCCAGCGCGGAGCGGGTGGCATCGACGCCCTCGCGGCCGTACGAGGACCCGTCGCCCAGCAGCGCGACCGCCGTGGCCTTCTCCGAGACGTAGTCCGCGAGCCGGCGGCTCATGGGGGCGTTGGCGGGGGCCAGGCGGAACAGCGTCGGCCGCTGCTCCGGGTCGACCACGGACGCGCCGCCCTCGAAGACGACGAACGTCGGCAGCGCCGCGGGGTCGGTGACCTCGGCGACCGCGACCGCGCCGACGCCGTCCGTGATGAGCGCGAGCGCTCCGCGGGAGACCGCCGCGCGGGCGTTGGCCGCCGCGCGCTGCGGGGAGCCGGCGTGGTCGAGGACCTCGATGCGCACCCGCTTCCCGCCGATGCCGTCGTCGTCGTTCAGCTCCGCCGCGGCCAGCCGGGCGCCGCGCTCGACGAAGCGGCCGATCCACGGCTCGGACGTCACGGGCGCGGACACGACGAACAGGACCTCGCCCTCGGTGGGCCCGCCGCCCGAGCAGGCGGGCAGCACGAGCAGCAGGAGCGCCAGCAGCAGGCGACGGGTCATGCGGTCATCCTGCTGCGCCGAGGTACGCCGCGCGCACCGCCGGGTCGGCCCGCACCTGCTCCGGCGTCCCGGTGGACAGGACGCGCCCCCCGGACAGGACGGTGACCCGGTCCGCGACGGCAGCCACGAGGCGCAGGTCGTGCTCGACGAGCAGGACGGCGTGGCCTCGGTCGGCGAGCCGGCGCAGCACGTCCGCCAGCTCGGCGCGCTCGACCGCGGTCATGCCGGCCGCGGGCTCGTCCAGCAGCAGCGCCGGTGCGCCCGTCGCCACGGCGCGGGCGACCTGGAGCAGCCGCTGCTGCCCGACGGTCAGCCGTTCCGGCGCGACGTCGGCAACGTCCGTCAGCCCCGTGGTCGCCAGGGCCCGGGCCACGGTGGACGCCCGCTCGGCGGTGCGGGTCCGCGACGACGGCGTCGCCAGCAGGTGTCGTGTCACCGCCGGTCGTGGGACGCCGACGGTGGCCTGCGCGTAGGGCGGGCTCGCCAGCAGGACGGTGCGCTGCGGCGTGCGGACCGCCCGCGGCGCGGGGTCGACGCGGCCGTCGTCGGGCCGGACGTCCCCGGCGAGGACGGCCAGCAGCGTCGACTTGCCGCTGCCGTTCGGTCCCACCAGGGCGTGCACCTCGCCGCCCCGCAGCTCGAGGTCGACGCCGTCGAGCGCCCTGACCGCGCCGTACGACACGGCGACGCCCTGGGCCTGCAGCCGGACGTGGTCGAGGGTCGCGGTCTCCACCTCGACCTCGGGTCGAGGTGCAGGTGTCCTCCGCGCCTGGGGCAGCCGGCCGCGCAGCGCCAGCACCGCCACGAGCAGCGCGGCCGTGAGCACCCCGCGCGCACGTTCCGGGGCCAGTCCTGCGCCGGAGGCCAGGGCGTCGGCGACCGGCGGGAGGGCGGACAGGACGGCGACCCCCAGCACCGGGCCCCACCAGCGCGCGGTGCCGCCGAGGAGCACG
>JBKJQM010000496.1:0-4685 GCA_046594005.1 Mycobacteriales bacterium | reverse complement strand
GTGGACAAGCCGATCCCGCTGACCGACCTCTACGCCCTCGTCCCGGCGGCCGAGGAGGAGGACCTGCTCGAGCAGGTGGCACAGGAGCGGGCGCAGCAGGAGCAGGACGCACGGCTGTGGGGGTGGGTGACCTGGCCGGCGCGGCAGCCCGAGGTCTGGGACCTGTGGACCGGCGAAGCGACCGACGAGCCGGACGAGCCCGCGCCGGAGCCGGAGCCGGAAGAGGAGCTGCCCCCGCTGCGCCAGGTGCTCGGTCTGCTGGAGCACCGACTGGGCGCGCAGGTCCTCGACGGGTCCGCGTCGTCGCCGGCGCCCGACCTTCGGGGCGGTGCCTGAGCGCAGCCCGCAATGGTCACTCGGGCTGTCTCCGGTCGACGTCGGGTCTGGCGCGCGCTCCCCGGGCGGCAGTACCGTCTGGATCACGTGCACCCCACGCGAACGCGCCGGCGCCGGTTCGCTGCCGCCGCGGGGAAGGGCAGAGTGCGGTGACCCGGCAGCCCAGCCCGACCGCCAGCCTCGCGCTGAACGTGCCCGAGGCCTTGCGCCAGCTGGCACTGGCTGAAGCCTGCCTCGCCCGGCCGCAGGACCGGGTACAGGGCGGGGCCGCTGCGCTCGTCCACCTCGCGGCGGCGCGTCGTGCGCTGACCCACCCGCCGGCGACGCAGGATCCGGCCTCGGTGCCCGCGACCCCGCCGGTGCTGATCGCCCGCCTGCAGCTGCCGGCCCGCGCCACCTCGGCGCGGGCGGCCCGCGCGTTCTGCGCGGACCAGCTGGCGAAGTGGCACGTGCCGACCGCGCCCGCGGGCCGGGCCGTCGACGTCGCCAACGAGCTGGTGTCCAACGCCGTCAGCGACTCGAGGTCACCGGTGGTGCTGCTGCTGGAGCTGGGTGTGGACGAGCTCGCGGTGCGCGTCTGGGACGACGGGCCCGGCACCCCGAGGCTCCTGCCCTACCGCCGCGGCGTCAGCGAGCGCGGCATCGGCCTGCGGCTGGTCAAGCAGCTGAGCAGCGACTGGGGCTGGGAGCAGGTCGCGGACGGCAAGTGGGTGTGGGCACGGCTCCCGCACGGGGCGCCGCTTCTCTGACGGCCCGGCACATCCCCGCGTGCGCGGATGAGTGCGGCACGACTGGACAGACCTACGGAGCCGTAGGTTACGGTTCCGTAGCCCGTTCTCCCTGATCCGTGAGGACCTCCCGCTTTGACCGCTGCGCAGCCCGTCCTCGACGCCCCCGTCACCACGATCGAGTACGACGGGGACGAGGCCCGGCCGCTGCAGGACCTGCCGCGGACCCGGCTCTGGGCCCGGCTCGAGCAGGTGGCCCTCGGCGCCTTCATCGCCGTTCCGCTGGCCGCAGTCGTCGCCAGCGGGTTCGTCCTGTGGGGCAACGGCCTGTCGTGGCGCGACGTGGTGATCGGCACGGTCGCGTACGCCGTCACCGGCCACGGCATCACGGTCGGGTTCCACCGCTACTTCACCCACGGGTCCTTCAAGACCGGCACGGCGCTGCGCGTGGCCCTCGCCGTCGCCGGCTCCATGGCGATCGAGGGCCCGGTGACCCGCTGGGTCGCCGACCACCGTCGCCACCACGCGTTCTCCGACCGAGAGGGCGACCCGCACAGCCCGTGGCGCTACGGCACCAGCTTCCGGGCGCTGTGCAAGGGCCTGTGGCACGCGCACGTCGGCTGGCTGTTCGACGTCGAGCAGACCGACCAGAAGCGCTTCGCGCCGGACCTGCTCGCCGACAAGGCCGTGCACCGCGTCAACCGGCTGTTCCCGGTGTGGGTCGTCGTCTCGCTCGGGCTGCCGGCGCTCGTCGGCGGCCTCTGGGCAGCGGGGATGGGCGACGGCTTCTGGGGCGGCGCCGGCACGGCGTTCTTCTGGGGGAGCCTGGTCCGCGTCGCGGTCCTGCACCACGTGACGTGGTCCATCAACTCCATCTGCCATGCGTTCGGCGAGCGCCCGTTCGCGACCCGCGACCAGTCGCGCAACGTCTGGCCGCTGGCCCTGATCTCCATGGGCGAGTCCTGGCACAACCTGCACCACGCCGACCCCACGGCGGCCCGGCACGGCGTCGACCGCTGGCAGTTCGACACCAGCGCCGAGCTTATCCGTGGCTTCGAGAAGCTCGGCTGGGCGCACGACGTGCGCTGGCCCAAGCGCGAGCGCATCGAGGCGCGTCGCGTCGTGAACGCCGCCTGACCGCGGCCCGCGGTACCGAGCCCGTCCGCCGGGTGCGGATGACCGGCACCCAGCGACGCGAGCAGCTCCTCGACGTCGGCCGGTCGCTGTTCGCTGCCCGCGGCTTCGACGGCACCTCCGTCGAGGAGATCGCGCTGCGGGCCGGCGTCTCGAAACCCGTGGTGTACGAGCACTTCGGTGGCAAGGAGGGCCTCTACGCCGTCGTCGTCGACCGCGAGGTCCAGCGGCTGCTGACCAGCTTCACCGGCGCGCTGACCGGGGACTCCCCCAAGGCCCTGCTGGAGCAGGCGACCCTGGCACTGCTGACCTACGTCGAGGACGAGTCGGACGGGTTCCGCATCCTCGTGCGCGAGTCGCCCGCGCCGCTCGCCGACGCCGGCGGGTTCGCCACGATCATCAGCGACATCGCCGTCCAGGTGGAGCACATCCTGGCGACGCAGTTCGCCGCCCGCGGCTACCGCACCACGCTGGCGGGGCTGTACTCCCAGGCCCTCGTCGGCCAGGTCGCGCTGGTGGGCCAGTGGTGGCTGGACGACCACGACCTGTCCCGCGACGAGGTCGCCGCCCACCTGGTGAACCTCGCGTGGAACGGCCTGTCCGGCCTCGAGACCGACCCGGTCCTGGACACGCCGACGGCACGACTCCCGGCCGCTGGGGCTGCCGAGCACGAAGCCCTGTAGCCGCGCCGGACGCCCAACGGCTGACGGGGCGGGCCTCGAGGTCGTAGCGTCGGGCCGGACCGGGGAGGGGACGTCGTGACGGAGGCAGGGCCAGCAGCGTGACGTGCCCGTCGTGCGGCGCCGACACCTCGAACGCCAAGTTCTGCCCCGACTGCGGGACGCCGCAGCGACCGCCGGCCTGCCCCTCGTGCGGGGCACCGGCCGGTCACGGCAGGTTCTGCGCCGACTGCGGGGCGGCGCTGGGCTCCACGCCACCGCGCGCGGTACCGGCGGCGCCGACGGCCGAGCGACGACGGACGTCGGTGCTGTTCGCCGACCTCGTCGGGTTCACGACCCTGTCCGAGGCGCGCGACCCCGAGGAGGTGCGCGAGCTGCTGTCCCGCTACTTCGACATCGCCCGCACGGTCATCGCCCGCTACGGCGGGACGGTCGAGAAGTTCATCGGCGACGCGGTCATGGCCGTCTGGGGCGTGCCGGTCGCGCACGAGGACGACGCCGAGCGGGCGGTGCGCGCCGGGCTCGACCTGGTGGTGGCTGTGACCGCACTCGGCGAGGACGTCGGCCTGCCGGGCCTCGCCCTGCGGGTGGGAGTGGTCACCGGGGAGGTCGCGGTCACCCTGCGCGCCACCGGCGAGGGCATGGTGGCGGGCGACGCCGTCAACACCGCGGCGCGGGTGCAGTCGGCGGCCACGCCCGGCACCGTCTGGGTGGACGACGCCACCCGGCTGCTGACCGCCGCAGCCGTGAGCTACACCGAGAGCGGCGAGCACCTGCTCAAGGGCAAGGCCGAGCCGGTTGCGCTCTTCCAGGCCCGCGCCGTCGTCGCAGCGGTCGGAGGCGCCCAGCGCGTCGACGGCCTCGAGGCACCGTTCCTCGGCCGGGACCGGGAGCTCAGGCTGGTCAAGGAGCTCTTCCACGCGAGCATCGACGAGGCGCGCCCGCGGCTCGTCCTCGTCTCGGCCGTCGCGGGGATGGGGAAGTCGCGCCTGGGCTGGGAGTTCGAGAAGTACGTCGACGGCTTGACCGTGGTGGCCCGCTGGCACCGCGGACGCTGCTTGTCGTACGGGGACGGCGTGGCCTTCTGGGCCCTCGCGGAGATGGTGCGCAGCCGCCTCGACGTGACGGAGTCCGACAGCCGGGAGGATGCGGAGCGCAAGCTCGCGGCCGGTTTGCAGCGGTGGGTCCCGGACGCGGACGAGCGGGCCTGGGTGGGACCGCGCGTGGCCGTGCTGCTCGGCCAGGCCGAGGGCTCCACGTTCGACCGGCTGGACCTGTTCGCCGCCTGGAGCGTGTTCTTCGACCGCGTCGGCGCCGGCCAGCCCCTGGTCCTGCTCGTCGACGACCTGCACCACGCCGACTCCGGCCTGCTCGACTTCCTGGAGCACCTGCTGGAGACGGCGCGCTTCCCGTTGTTCCTGCTCGGCCTCACCCGTCCGGACCTGCTTGCCCGGCGACCCAGCCTGACCACGGGCCGCCGCAGCACCACCCTGCACCTGGACCCGATGAACGACACGGCCATGACCGCGCTCGTGGACGGTCTGGTGGACGGGCTCCCGCCGGCTGCGCGCGCGGCACTGGTCGTCCGCGCCGAGGGGGTGCCGCTCTACGCGGTCGAGACGGTGCGGTCGTTGATCGACCGCGACGCCGTCGTCCCCCGGGAGGGCCGGTACGTGTTCGTGGACGACGCGGGCGACCGAGTCGACCTCGCCACGCTGGCGGCCCCGGCCAGCCTGCAGTCCCTCATCGCAGCCCGGCTGGACGCCTTGACGACGGACGAGCGACGCCTGGTGCAGGACGCCAGCGT
>JBKJQM010000184.1:0-11648 GCA_046594005.1 Mycobacteriales bacterium | reverse complement strand
CTGCTGCAGGAGCTGGCCATCTACCGCAGCCAGGCGGCGGTCGTGGCACGAGAAGCACTGCTGCGCAGGCTGTACGGCGAGCACCCGTACGGCCGGGAGCTCCCGGCGGCCGACGAGCTCGAGGACGTCAAGCCCTCTCACCTGCGGGCCCTGCACGAGCGGCGCATCGCACCGGCCGGCAGCATCCTGACGATCGTCGGTGACCTCGCGCCGGCGAAGGCGATCGCCCTCGTCGAGAAGGCGCTGTCCGGCTGGGCGGCCACCACACAGGCGGTGGAGACACCGTCCGTGCCGGAGCCGACGCCTGGTCCGGCGCTGCTGCTGGACCGGCCGGGTGCGGTGCAGACCACCCTGCGGATGGGCGCCGCTGCCCCGTCGCGGACCTCTGCGGACTACGCGGCGTTCAGCCTCGCGAACCTCGTGTTCGGCGGCTACTTCAGCTCCCGCTGGGTCGCGAACATCCGCGAGGACAAGGGCTACACCTACAGCCCGCACGCCCAGGTCGAGCACCCGCCGGCCGGCTCCCGGGTGACCGTGAGCGCCGACGTCTCGACGCCGACGACTGCGCCCGCGCTGCTCGAGACGCTGTACGAGCTCGGCCGGGTCGCCACGACGGCGGTGACGCAGGAGGAGCTCGACCAGGCGCGCCGCTACGCCGTCGGCGTCCTCGCCCTGGGCACCTCGTCGCAGGCGGGTCTGGCCAGCACGATCTCCCAGCTGGTCGGCAGCGGGCTCGGCGTCGAGTGGCTGCGCGACTACCCGAAGCAGCTCGCCGCGGTGACCGTCGAGGACGCGCTCGTGGCTGGCGCGGCGTACCTGGCCCCCGGCCGGATGACGACCGTGTTCGTCGGCGACGTCGCCGAGGTAGAGGCTCCGCTGCGGACGCTGGTCGACCTCGAGCTGGGCTAGGCGCAGCTCCGTGCGACGTACCCCGGGCCTGTCCCGCTCGACCGTCGACCGTGACGCCGCCACCCGCGACGACCCCGCCGCGCTGGACGCCGCCTGGGCGCAGGCGCGGGTGCTGGTCGTGCAGGAGGGGACGGCGGCCGTGGTCGAGGAGGACCGGCCGCGCCTCGTGCTGGTGCCCGCCGCCGAGGCGCCCGAGGGGGAGCGGCTGTACCTGGGGCGGGACGGCGACGGACCGGTGTTCGCCGTGGCAGGCGCGGCCCCCCGACGGCTGGGCGCCCGCCGGCTCGGCCTGCGCGAGGTCGGCATCCTGCTCGACGACCACGACGCAGGGCTGCTCGTGCACGCGGTCGGTCTCGTCAACTGGCACCTCGCGCATCCGCGGTGCCCGCGCTGCGGCGCCCCCACCCAGGTCGTACGCGGTGGCTCGGTGCGGCGGTGCCCGGAGGACGGCAGCGACCACTTCCCTCGCACCGACCCGGCCGTCATCATGCTCGTCCACGACGGCGGCGACCGGTGCGTGCTCGGCAGGCAGGCGGTGTGGCCCGCCGGCCGGTTCTCGACGCTCGCCGGCTTCGTCGAACCGGGGGAGAGCGCCGAGCAGGCCGTGGTGCGCGAGGTCGGCGAGGAGGCCGGCATCGCGGTGCGTGACGTGCGCTACGTCGGCAGCCAGCCGTGGCCGTTCCCCTCCAGCCTGATGCTCGCCTACACCGCCGTCTGCGACGGCGACGCCGTGCCCGCCGGCACGGACGGCGAGCTGGAGGAGGTGCGCTGGTTCACGCGCGACGAGCTGCGCGCGGCCGGCACGTGGGGCAGCCGCGAGGGCCTGCAGACGCCGTCGTCGGTGTCCATCGCCTGGCACCTCATCACGGGCTTCCTCGAGGGCGAGGACTGAGGTCGTCCGCTTCGGGCACGAACTCGGTGTGACCGCCCAGAGCTCGGCCCGGCAGGCCCACGGCAGTGATGCGATGCAGGTGCTGGCCCGGCTGGGGCTCGCGTCCCGCGGGACGGTCTGGCTGGTCATCGGCCTGCTGGCGCTGCAGGTGCTGCGCGGGGGCTCCGCGCAGGCCGACCAGACCGGGGCGTTGCAGGCAGTCGCGGACAAGCCGTTCGGCGAGGTGCTCCTCGTCGTCCTGGTGATCGGCTTCCTCGGCTACGCCGCCTACCGGCTGCTGTCCGCGGCGATCGGCCACCGCGACGAGGACGGCGCCACGCGCACCGGGCACCGCGCGGTGTCGGCGGCCAAGGGCCTGCTCTACCTCGGTCTCGCAGGCGCCACGACGAGCTTCCTGCTGCGCGGCGGCGGCAAGGACAAGACCTCCTCGGTGACCGCAGACGTCATGTCCCACGGCGGGGGACGGAGCCTCGTCGGCCTCGTCGGCCTGGTGCTCGTCGGGATCGGGATCGCCATGGCCGTCAAGGGTCTCAAGGAGGACCACGCGGATGACCTCGACACCGCGCGCATGCCGCAGCGGCTGCGCCGGCCCGCCGTGGTGGTCGGGAAGGTGGGGCTGGTGGGCCGGGGCGCTGTGCTCGCCCTCGTGGGCGCGTTCCTGGTCAAGGCAGCCGTGCAGTTCGACCCGAAGCAGGCCAAGGGCCTGGACGCGGCGCTGCAGACGCTGGTGCAGCAGCCGTACGGCAAGGTCCTGCTCGGCGCCGCAGTTGTCGGCGTGCTCGCGTACGGCATCTGGTCCTACGTCGAAGCCGCCTACCGCGAGCTCTAGACGGACCGCACCAGCACCGCCGGCCGCAACGGGTCCTCCGCACGCACCAGAACGTCGCAGACCTCGCCCGGCCGGACCTCGCGGTCGTACGCCGCGAACGCCGCCAGCTGCCACTGCGGCACGCCGCGTCGGACGAGGGCGGCGGCCGACAGCGCGACGTGGAGCGCGAGCTCGCAGGGCAGGCCGCGGCCGAGCAGAAACAGCCCGTCGACCAGCAGCACCGCCTTCGGAGGCACGGGCTCCCGACGGCGCCGCGCGGAGCGGTCGCGCTCGGCGTCCCACAGCGCCGGCAGGTAGCTGCCGGCATCGGCCAGCACCTCGCGCTCCAGCGCGGCGGCGTCCAGCCAGGTCGTGCGCAGGCCCTGCTCGTCCTCGCGGCCGTGCTCGAAGCGCTCTCCGGCCGGGCGCCAGAAGTCGACGGCACGCACCCGCAGTGCTGGGCGGCCGGCGGCGGCCAGCCCGGGGACGAGGGCGTCGGCGAGCGCGCCGGAGCCGACGCCGTCGAGCAGGACCCGCACCGTGCGGTCCGGGGGCCGCGCCGCCAGCAGCGCGACGAGGTCGTCCGCCAGCGCCTCCGGCGACCGGGGCGAGAGCGCGCCGCTCAGCGGCGTCCGGCGAGCTCGGGCGGCAGCGGGACCGCCGGGTCCGTCGCCGACAGGACGATCTCCTTGGACAGGTCGTGCACCTTGCGGCCGCGGGACCGGGCCACCTTCCGCAGTCGCTCGAACGCCTGCCGCGGCGAGCTGTGCTGGCGCTCGGTCAGGACGCCGATGGCCTGCTCCACCACGACGCGCGCCGCCAGTGCGTGCTCGAGCTGCTTGACCGACATGCGGAGCTGGCCGAGCTCGTCCGTGGGGTCGTCGGTCTTCGCCGGTCGGCTGCCGGGCGACAGCTCGCCGGCGAGCAGGTCGGCCAGGACCATCGCGCTGGTGAGGTCACCGGTCTCATGATCACCCACCGACCAGCCGCCCTCGGGCACCCGGCGGATGACCAGGCCCTCGGTGACCAGCGGGCCCAGGTGGGCGGCGATGACGTCGGCCAGCTGCTGCAGGACCACGAGCGACTCGTCGGTCACGTCCACGCTGCTGCGGTCGATGCCGCACAGCGTGGCGACGACCTGGCCGGCCTCGTCGCGGATCGGCACGCCGACGTACGACGTGATGCCGAGCTCGGAGCGCTTGGCCGCGTCGGCGTAGGCGGGGTCGTTCGCGGCGTCGGACGTGCGGCTCGGCGCACCGGCCAGCAGCCGGTGGCACAGCGAGTCCTCGCGGGGCCCGCTGCCGCCCTCCTCCACACCAGGCCACTCGCCGCGTGCGTTGACCTTCTCGAAGGTGAACGTGTCGTCGGTCAGGCCGCCGAGGAAGACGATCTCCATCCCGAGCAAGGACGCTGCGGTCGACAGGACGGCGTCGATCGCGGGGTGCTGCGGGATCGGGCTGCTCACGGGAGGACTTCCTGGTCGTCAGGCACGGGTCAGGGCCGAACTGGAGGTACCCATTGTCGCCCGACGGCACGCGCCTGTCAGCCAGTGCGGCCGGACCTCAGGCGGCCAGCCGCTCCTTGACCTGGGCCAGGCTCGGGTTGGTCAGCGCCGACCCGTCGCCGAACACGACGGTCGGCACGGTCTGGTTGCCGCCGTTGACGCTCATCACGTAGTCGGCCGCCTTCGGGTCGTCCTCGATGTCCACCACGTCGTACGCCACGCCGTCGCGGTCCAGCTGCTTCATGAGGCGGTGGCAGTAGCCGCACCACTGGGTGCTGTAGATGGTCATGCTGGCCAACGGGGGCTCCTGGAGTCGGGGGCGGTCCTCGGGTCAACAGGCGCATCGCCCTGACCCTTCCCGGGGCGGCGGCCTGGGAGACTGACCGGGTGACTGCTCCACTGACCGCCGACGACGTGCTGGCCGCCCTCGACCCCGAGCAGCGGATCGCCGCGCAGGCGGTCCGGGGGCCGGTCTGCATCCTCGCCGGGGCCGGCACGGGCAAGACCCGCACCATCACCCACCGCGCCGCCTACGCCGTCCTGACCGGCGCCGTCCAGCCCGGCCAGCTGCTCGCGGTGACCTTCACCGCCCGCGCTGCGGGGGAGATGCGCACCCGGCTGCGCGCCCTCGGTGTCGGCGGCGTGCAGGCCCGCACGTTCCACTCGGCGGCGATGAAGCAGCTCAACTACTTCTGGCCGCGCGTGGTCGGCGGCGCGCCGCCGCGCCTGGTCGACAACACCTTCTCGATGGTGGCCAACGCCGCGTCGCGTGCCCGCCTGCGGCCCGGCACCACCGAGATCCGCGACCTGCTGGCCGAGCTCGACTGGGCGGCCAGCACCCTGGTCGGGCCGGAGGACTACCCGGCGGCCGCTGCCCGCGCCGGCCGCGAGGGGCCCTACGACCCGGCGGTCGTCGCGCAGGTCTACGGCGCCTACCGCGACCTCAAGCAGGCGCAGGGCGCGGCGGACTTCAACGACCTGCTGCTGCTGACCGCGGGGGCGCTCGAGGAGCACGCGGGGGTCGCCGAGGAGTTCCGGGCGCGCTACCGGTCCTTCGTGGTCGACGAGTACCAGGACGTCACGCCACTGCAGCAGCGCCTGCTCGACGCCTGGCTCGGAGGACGCGACGACCTGTGCGTCGTCGGCGACGCCCACCAGACCATCTACTCCTTCACCGGCGCGACCCCGTCGTACCTGCTGGAGTTCCGCCGCCGCTTCCCGGCCGCGCAGGAGGTGCGGCTGGTCCGCGACTACCGCTCCACGCCGCAGGTGGTCGCGCTCGCCAACGACGTCATCGCCAAGGCTCCCGCCACGGCCACCACGCTCGAGCTGCTGGCGCAGCAGCCGCCCGGTCCGGCACCGGCGTTCGCGGAGCACGACGACGAGCCGGCCGAGGCCACGGCCGTGGCCGCACGCTGCCGCGCCCTGGTCGAGGCGGGCACGCCCGCCAGCGAGATCGCCGTGCTCTACCGCGTCAACGCGCAGAGCGCGGCGTACGAAGCGGCGCTCACCGACGCCGGCATCCCCTACCTGGTGCGCGGCGGGGAGCGCTTCTTCGACCGCAAGGAGGTCCGCGAGGCGCTGCTGCTCCTGCGCGGCGCCGTCCGGGCCGCGGACGCCGACGCGCCGGAGGGCCTCGGCGACCTGGTCGCGGACGTGCTGCGCTCCGGCCTGGCCTGGAACCGGGACGAGCCCCCGGCGGGCGCCGGCGCGACCCGCGAGCGCTGGGAGTCGTTGGCCGCGCTGCACCGGCTGGCCGTCGACCTGTCGGTCACCGTGCCCGAGGCCGGCCTGCGCGACCTGGTCGCCGAGCTCGAGGAGCGCGCCTCGGCGCAGCACGCCCCGAGCGTCGAGGGAGTCACGCTCGCGTCACTGCACGCGGCCAAGGGCCTGGAGTGGGACGCGGTGTTCCTCGTCGGGCTGGTGGACGGCACGCTGCCGCTGGTGCACGCCGAGGGGCCGGCCGCGGTCGAGGAGGAGCGCCGCCTGCTCTACGTCGGCGTCACCCGCGCCCGCACGCACCTGTCGCTGTCGTGGGCGCTGAGCCGCTCGCCCGGTGGCCGCGGCAGCCGCCGCCCGTCGCGCTTCCTCGACGGCCTGCACACCGCGTCCGCGCGTCCAGCCGCTGCAGCGGGGACGGCGCGGCAGGCCCGCCGCGAGCGGTCGGGCCCGGTGACCTGCCGCGTCTGCGGTGCGTCCCTCGTCGTGGCCGTCGACCGCAAGCTCGGGCGCTGCGCCGGTTGTCCCGCTGACCGCGACGAGCAGCTGTTCGAGGCGCTGCGCGAGTGGCGCGCGGGCCGGGCCAAAGAGCTGAGCCAGCCGGCGTACTGCGTCTTCACCGACGCCACGCTCGCCGCCATCGCGGAGCAGCGCCCGACCGACATCGCCTCCCTGGTACGGATCCCGGGGATCGGCCAGACGAAGCTGGACAAGTTCGGCGACGACGTCCTGCAGCTCGTCGACGCCACGACCGTCTCGTGAACTCGCCGCGATAAAGGGCTTGCACGGGTCCAGACGCACCTCTACCTTCCTCAGTGCCGGTGATCTCCGGCCCTGCGCGACGAAGGAGGTGGACGACGTGGACACGACCTACACGACCTGCACGCCGGCCATCGGCCTGACCAGCGGCACGTCCGTCCGCGGCTCAGCTGCCTTCGTCGCCACCCAGCACTCGGCCTGGACGGCGCCGAACGTGATGACGCAGGGGACAGCCCTGTCCTTCGCCGGGACGTCCGCTGCTGCTGCACCTGCTCTGGTCGCCGCCGTCGGCGCCCGCTCCACCGATCTCCCGGGTTCTCCACCTCGAAGCGCGCCGGTCTGACACCAGACCGACAGCAGCCTCGAGGCCGCGGAACCCGACACGGGATCCGCGGCCTTCGTGCTTCTCCGGCACCTGTCCGCACGGGCCGCACCTGGCCCCCGACCTACCCGTACGAGGTCCTACAGGACCGCAACCCCCGAAGGTGGCAGACGGTGATCACCGCTCTCCAGACCCCGACCGACAACGACCTCGACCCGACTTCGGCTGACGACGCCGCCTGCACCTCGACCGACCTGGAGCTGCCCTGCTGGGCGGCCGACCCGGACCTGTGGTTCGCCGAGTCGCCCGCCGACGTCGAGGCAGCCAAGGCGCTGTGCGTGCCGTGCCCGCTGCGGAACGCCTGCCTGGCAGGCGCTCTCGAGCGCCGCGAGCCCTGGGGCGTCTGGGGCGGACAGCTCGTCGTCGCCGGCGTCGTCGTCCCCCGCAAGCGTCCCCGTGGCCGTCCCCGCAAGGTCGACATCGCCGCCTAGACCCGTAGTCCACGAAGGAGCATCGCCATGCACGACACCAGCACCTACCTCCTGCTGTCGCAGGCGGACCGCGTCGAGCGCGCCTCGTACGCGGCGGGGCGCACCCGCGCCTCCCGCGTCGCCCGGCTGCGTCGGCTCGACCGCCGCGCCGCGCAGGCGGCCAGCCGTGCCCGTCTCGTCCGCCTCGCCCTCGGCTAGCGGACCCGCACCGGACGCCCCCGCACCCTGACGAGTGCGGGGGCGTCCGCGTGCCCGGACGGCTCCGCCCCGCGGCCTAGTCTGACCGCGTGCCGCTCCCGTCCCGCGACCTCAGCCCCCGCGTCGGCGCCCGTACCCGGGCCACGACCACCGCGCTGCGCGATCGCGCGCTCGACGTCCTGCTCGACCCGGGGCTGTCCCACGTCGTCGACCTCGTCTGCTGGCTGGAGAAGGGCCTCGTGCACGTGGCGGACAGCGAGGGCCACGTCGCGCTCGCGCCGTCCGGCGACGCGACGCTGCTCGCCGGCCGGAACCCGGTCGCCGACCAGGACCCCTTCAGCGACAGCACGACCGCCTACCCCTTCGCTGCGGTGCGGCTGCACTCGCTGTTCGCGGACGAGCGCGCCCCCGACCTGGCGGTCGTGCACACGGGCGCGCACTGCTGGACCGAGAAGGGCGGCCACCTCGGCGAGCACGGCTCGCTGAACGGCCTGCAGTCGCGCGCCCCGCTGGTGCTGTCCGGCGCCGGCGTCTCGACCCGCGGCGTCGTCGACCGCGTCGCCCGCACCGTCGACGTCGGCGCGACCCTGACGATGCTCGCCGGCGGCAGCTGGGACGACATGGACGGCGCCCCAGTGGATCTCGTCGTCCCCGGCGCGCGGCACGTCGTCGGGCTGCTCTGGGACGGCGCGCCGTCGGCCGAGCTGCTCGCGCTGGCGGCAGACGGCTCGCTGCCGAACGTCGCCCGTCTGCTGGCCCGCGGCTGCGCGCTGCGGGGCGGGGCGATCGCGGAGTTCCCGAGCGTCACGCTGGTCAACCACACCTGCGCGCTCACCGGCGTCGGCCCGGGCCGGCACGGCATCGTCAACAACGCCTTCTTCGACCGCGCCACAGGCGATCAGGTCGTGCCCAACTCCTCGGCGTCCTGGCACCGCGCGATGGACTGGCTGCGGCCGGGGGTGCGCACCGTCTTCGAGCGGCTGCCCGCCGGCACCGTCAGCGCCTGCGTCAACGACCCGGTCGACACCGGCGCGACCTACAGCACCTTCGCCCTCATCCGCGAGGCCGGCCAGGGCGGCGCGGGGGCGATGGGCGACTGGCTGCCCGCCGCCGTGGACGACGCGGTCGCCAGCCAGCAGCACGTGAGCGAGAGCACCGACTACTCCTGGGCGACCGCCGTCGACGCCAGCGGGCTGGAGCAGGTGCTGGGCTTGTGGCGCGAGGGCACCCCGCCGGCGCTGATGTGGTGGAACACCACGCTGACCGACTCGGGTCACCACGCCGGCGGGCCGGGCTCGGCGATCGCCCGCGCAGCGCTGCGGGACGCCGACGTGCGGCTCGGCGTCTTCCTCGACCTGCTCGAGGAGCGCGGGCTGGCCGACGACACGGTCGTGCTGCTGACCGCCGACCACGGGATGGAGGGGGCCGACCCCTCGTGCACCGGCGACTGGGACGACGCGCTGGAGGCGGCCGGGGTGCCGTTCCGCGACGAGGCCTACGGCTTCCTCTACCTGGGGTGAGTCCACCCGCTCTCCAACGGCCAAGAAGGCCTGAAGCGCCGTTTCCCGTAGGCACACGACCTTGAGCGTGTGGCCCGACGGCATGCGTGCCGGACCAGCTGCGTCACACGTACGCCTCGCTCCTCATGGACGGCCGCGAGTCGGTCACCGTGGTGGCCGACCGGATGGGGCACAAGAACGCGACCGAGACCTGCACAGATCCTCGCGCGCGCGACGCGGCGAGCGATGCTCTCGACGTCGTCTGCAGTCAGCGGCTCGCGAGGCGCCTGCACCGCCTGTCGGAGCAGCCGGCGGACCAGGGCCGACGTCGCGACATGCGCCTCGGCGGCCTGACGGCGCAGCTCGGCGTCGAGCTCGCGGTCGATGCGCAGGTGCCACCTCGGCGCGGATCGCGCGGTGTCGGGCCCGTCGGGCGTCTCGGACGTCGTGGGTGGTCTCAGTCATCACGGGACTGCTTGCCGTCGAGGTAGTGCCGTAGGTCGGCTCCGGGCGTGATCCACGCTGGGACGCCGGACCCGTCGTCCGGGTCGGCGATCACCGTGAGATCGGCGTGGACAAGGGCCTTCGCGAGTGTCGACTCCTACACGCCGAACGCGCGCTCTGCTGACCGTCGACCGACCCGACGTCATGCCGCCGTCGACTACCCGCGCCGGTAGGCATCTCGACGGTGCGCGACGTCGACGACGGTGACCGAGCGCTCCCCATCATCGATCCGGTAGATGATGCGGTAGGTGCCGCGCCGGGCGGTGTGCCTGTCGTCCAGCGGAGACCGGAGGCGCTTGCCGACGCGGTGGGGGTTGTCCAGCCCCGGTCCGACGATGAACTCGTGGGCGGCCATCGCCACCCCCTCGGGGAGCACGTCCGCGAGTTGGCGGCGTGCTGTCGGCGCGATCACCAGCGAGTACCTGTCGCCCAGGGGGCTCACGCCACCGGCCGGCGGCCTCGCCGTTCCATCGCCGCCGCGAGGTCGGCCTCGGACTCCCCCTTGCCGTCAGCCAGCTCGGCGTCGGCGTCGGCGAGCCGTCGCATCGCCTCGGGGTCGGACAGGATCGCCAGCGTCTCCTCGAGTGAGTCGAGGTCCTCCGGCGCGATCAGGACGGCGGCGGGCCGACCGTGCACCGTCACTGTGACGCGCTCGTGCTGGCCACCCACGCGTCCTACGACCTCGGACAGATGAGCCTTGGCCTGGGCGAGGGACATCGACGTCGTCATGGTCACAAGTATGACTACTGCGTCCCGGGTTGTCGAGGGTTGAGGGGACGACACGGCACCTCGACCCAGGACTGGACCGAGCGCTGGGCGGCGTAGAAGGCCTGTCAGGCGAGGGCAGGACTGTCGCTCTTGCGGACTCCCTGCGGACTGAGCCGGTCCCGCAAGCCCCTGACCTGCGGTTGTGCGCCCAGAGGACGAGCCCTACGGCTTCCTCTACCTCGGCTGACAGCCCCTGCGGGCCATGTGGAACCCTGCCTTCTCCGATGGGGCGGGAGGTCAGGTGGGCGAGCGGGTGTACGGCGGGCGCAGCGCCGACGAGCGGACGAGCTCGCGCCGCCAGCAGCTGCTGGCGGCCGGGCTGGAGCTGTTCGCCGAGCGGGGCTGGGCGGGCACGACGGTGCAGGACCTCTGCCGCGCCGCGGGGCTGTCGCCGCGCTACTTCTACGAGCACTTCGCGACGCGCGAGGACCTGTTCCTGGAGCTGGCGGCGGGCATCGCGCAGGACGTGCACGGCACCGTGCGGGCCGCGCTGGCCGGCGCCGGGGAGGATCCGCGCGAGCGCGCGCACACGGTGCTGGCGGCCCTTGCCGAGTTCTTCACCGCGGACCGGCGCCTCGTCCGCGTCGCCCTCGTGGAGTCGCTCGCCACCGAGCGGCTGCGGGCGCACCGTCGCGACCTGCTGCGCGAGTTCGCCGTGCTGGCAGCGGGTCTGCTGCCGCCGCTGTGCACGACGACGGTCACCGGCATCCGTGCGAGGCGCACCCTGGAGCTCAGCGCGACCGTCCTGACGGGAGGCATAGTCGAGGCGCTCATGGCCTGGGACAGCCTCGGCACCGCCCCCTCGACGGCGCTGCTCGTCGACCACCTGACCGACCTCTGGGTCGCGGCGGCCCGGCTGTGACGGCCGACCTGCGTCGGCCCGTCGTCGTCGGCGCCGGGCAGCTGCGGGCCAACCGCGCGCGCACCGTCGAGGGGGCGCGCGAGCCGCTGGTCCTGATCGCCGAGGCAGTGCGGCTGGCCGGGCAGGACGCGGGCGCCCCCGAGCTCGTCGCGGCCGCCGACGCGGTGTGGGCGGTCAACGTCGCCAGCTGGGCGTACGACGACCTGGCGGCGAAGGTGGACCGCGCCGTCGGCGCGAGCGCGCGGACGTGCGTCGACACCGGCCTCGGCGGTCACACCCCGGTGCGGCTGCTCGATGCGGCGGCGGCGCGGATCTGGTCCGGCGAGAGCGAGATCGCCCTGCTCGTGGGCGCCGAGGCGCAGGCGTCGGTGTCCCTGCTCGGCAAGGCCGGTCTCGACCCGGTGTCGTCCCTC
>JBKJQM010000517.1:0-5181 GCA_046594005.1 Mycobacteriales bacterium | reverse complement strand
CGTGGCTGACCCGGTCGCCGACCTGCAGGTTGGGAATCGGCCTCAGACCCGGCGCCTGGCGTGCCCGGTTCGGTGACGCGACGACTCGGTCCGCGGCGCGGCTCAGAGCGGGGGTGGAGGTGACCGAAGACTCCAGTCGGCGCCAGTCCATCAGGTGGTGCGGCAGCTCCTCCAGGAACCGCGACGGCGGGTTGTAGGACGTCTGCCCCCAAGCCGAGCGCATGTGCGAACGGCTGATGTAGAGCTTCTCGCGGGCGCGGGTGATCCCCACATAGGCCAGCCGCCTCTCCTCTTGGAGCTCCGCCTGGTCGCCGAGTGCGCGGAGGTGCGGGAAGACGCCGTCCTCGAGGCCGGTGAGGAAGACGACGGGATATTCGAGGCCCTTGGCCGCGTGCAGCGTCATCAGGGTGACCACCCCTCCGCTGCCGTCCGGGTCGGGCACCGTGTCGGCGTCGGCCACCAACGAGACCTGCTCCATGAACTCGGGCACGCCACCCTCAGGGAACCGCTCCTCGAACTCGCGGGCCACACCGACCAGCTCGGACAGGTTCTCGACCCGTGACTCGTCCTGCGGGTCGGTCGAGGCAGCCAGCTCCTTGAGGTAGCCGGTGCGGTCGAGCACCGCCTCGAGCACCTCCGCCGGCGGCATGTTGCCGACCACCAGGGCGCGCAGCTCATCCATCAGGTCGACGAAGTCCTGGATCGCGTTCATCGACCGCGGCTGGAGGCCGTTGACCTCCGAGCATCGGGAAAGCGCTGCGGCAAAGGGGATCCGCTCGCGGTCGGCGAAGTCCTCGATGCACTTTTCAGCCTTGTCGCCGATGCCGCGTCGCGGGGTGTTGAGGATGCGGCGCAGGGACACCAGGTCGGCTGGGTTCGCCAGCACCCGCAAGTAGGCAAGCGCGTCGCGGACCTCACGCCGCTCGTAGAACCGCACGCCGCCGACGACCTTGTAGGGCAGGCCGACCCGGATGAAGACCTCCTCGAACGAGCGGGATTGTGCGTTGGTCCGGTAGAAGACTGCGACGTCGCAGGGCTGCACGGTCCCGGCGTCGACGAGCGCATCGACCTCCCCGGCGACGAACGCTGCCTCGTCGTGCTCGTTGTCGGCGACGTAGCCCACGATCAGGTCGCCGTCCCCCGCATCGGTCCAGAGCCGCTTGTCCTTGCGGCCGGGGTTCTTGGCGATGACGGCGTTGGCGGCCGTGAGGATCGTCTGCGTGGAGCGGTAGTTCTGCTCGAGCAGCACGACAGTGGCGTCGGGGTAGTCGTTCTCGAAGTCCTCGATGTTGCGGATGTCCGCGCCCCGGAAGGCGTAGATGGACTGGTCGGCGTCACCGACGACGCACAGCTCGGCCGGCGGCACCTCGCCCCCAGCGGTGAGCCGCTCCCCCCGCCCGCCGGCCGCACCGACCAGCTCGCGGACGAGGACGTACTGCGCGTGGTTGGTGTCCTGGTACTCGTCGACCAGCACGTGGCGGAACCGCCGCCGGTAGTGCTCGGCGACGTCGGGGAACGCCTGGAACAGGTCGACCGTCGTCATGATCAGATCGTCGAAGTCGAGGGCGTTGGCCTCCTTGAGGCGCGCCTGGTAGAGCGCGTAGACCTCGGCCAGCTGCTTCTCGACGACCGTCTCGGCCTTGTCGCGGAAGCTCTCGGCGTCCACCAGCTCGTTCTTCAGGTCGCTGACCTGGTTGGTCATCGAGCGGGCCGGGAAGCGCTTGGGGTCCAGGTCGAGGTCCCGGCACACCAGCGTCATCAGGCGCTGGCTGTCCGCGGCGTCGTAGATCGAGAAGGTGCTGGTGAACCCCAGCTTCTTGGCCTCGGCGCGCAGGATGCGCACGCAGGCGGAGTGGAAGGTCATGACCCACATCGCCCGAGCCCGCCCGCCGACGATCGCGGCCACGCGCTCGCGCATCTCGGCGGCGGCCTTGTTGGTGAACGTGATCGCCAGGACCTCGCCGGGCTGCACGCCGCGGGCGGCCAGCAGGTAGGCGATGCGCGTGGTGAGCGCCTTGGTCTTGCCCGAGCCGGCGCCGGCGACGATCAGCAGCGGCCCGCCCTCATGGACGACGGCCGCCCGCTGCTGGGGGTTGAGGCCCTCGAGCAGCCGGTCCACGCTCGGTCGCGCCGGGGCCAGGACCGCGGGGCCAGCCTCGTCCAGGTCCCGGAAGCCGTCGTCGGCGAACAGCGTCACCTGGACCAGTCTAGGTCGCAGGGCCGACAGGACCGGACCGGTGAGTCGGTGCCGGAGCGGTCGTCTGCCTTGCTGTGGACGACGCCGTGCACGACACCGACGCGGTCGTCGTCCGGCTGCCGTACGCCGGCCTGCGCGCCGCCGCGGGGGACCTGCGCGCGCGGCTCGCACACGGGCAGGACGTCGTGCTCGAGCTCGGCCCGCCCGGCGCCGTCGACCTGCCGCTGCTCGACGTCCTGGCGCGGCTGCGGCTGGACGCCCGCCGGGGCAGCGGGAGCCTGTGCGTGCGGGCCGACGGGCTCGCCGCCCTGGCCGACCTCGTCGGGCTGCGGACCCTACTGCTGGGGCAGGCGCAACGGCAGGCCGAGCCGCACGAACAGCTCGTCGCCGAGGAAGTGGTGGATGTGCGCGATCCGACCCCGTGACACCTCGACCACCTGGATGCACCAGGGGCCGAAGCCGCCGTCCGGGTCGGGCTTGTACTGCGCGTAGCCCGGGCGGCCGTTGACCTGCACGGGCACCAATCGCGATCCCGCGCAGGCCGCGCCGAAACCGGTGTACCAGCCGAGCATCTCGTCTGCGCCCCGCAGCCACAGCGCGAGCGGCGGCATGGACATGCTGGCGTCCTCGTGCAGCACCCCCACGAGCGCCGTCATGTCGTACGCCTCGAAGGCCGAGACGTAGCGCTCCAGCAGCCGGCGCTCGTCCTCCCCGAGGTCCTCGGCGCTGAGGCTGTCGCCGGTGTCCGCCGCAGCCACGGTCGCCCGCGCCCGCTGCAGCGCGCTGTTGACCGACACCACCGTCGTGTCCAGCAGCTCGGCGACGTCGGCGGCCGACCACGCGAGGACCTCGCGCAGGATCAGCGTGGCCCGCTGCTTCGGGGGCAGGTGCTGCAGGGCGGCGACGAAGGCCAGCCGGATCGAGTCGGCCAGCACCGCCCGCTCGGCCGGGTCGGACCCGGTCGCCACGGAGGCGTCGCCGATCGGCTGCACCCACGTCGCCTCGGGCAGCGGGATGCCGGGCGCCGTCGTCGACGGGACCGGCGCCGACAGGTCCATCGGCAGGGCCCGCCGGGTGCCGGCGCGCAGGCTGTCGAGGCAGACGTTGGTGGCGATCCGGTACAGCCAGGACCGCACGGAGGAGCGGCCCTCGAAGCGGTCCATCGCCTGCCACGCCTTGACCAGCGTCTCCTGCACCGCGTCGTCGGCGTCGAAGGGCGAGCCGAGCATCCGGTAGCAGAAGCCCGTGAGCTCAGGGCGGTAGCGCTCCAGGTCGGCGAGCTCGCGCTCCTGCACGTCGGCGGTCATCGGCGCGCTCCTCACGTCGTGGAGGCGGGAGCGTACGCCGGGACCGCGGGTGAGGGTCGACGCGTCGAGGTGCGCCGCCACTACGTGCGGACGGCCGCTGCCACGAGCTGCGCCCGGCCCTTGCCGCCGCGCTTGACCTCGGCCAGCGCCCGGTCCAGGGCGTCCATCGGCAGCGGGTCGCAGGCGTCGCCGCTGACGCCGATCGACACCGACAGGCCGACGCCCTCCCACGGCTCGGGCATGCCGGCCGCCCGGACCGCGGTGGTGATGCGGTCGGCGACGACCAGCGACTCCACCTCGGCCGCGCCGGGCAGCAGCACCAGGAACTCGTCGCCGCCCCAGCGGATCACGACGTCGCCGGCCCGGCAGGTGTCCCGCAGGCACGCGGCGACGGTGGCGATGGCGGCGTCACCGGCCAGGTGGCCGAGCCGGTCGTTGAGGCCCTTGAGGTCGTCGACGTCAACGAGCAGGACACCGGTGTGGGCGTTGCCCGTGGCGCCGTCGAGGAAGCGCTCGAGGTAGACGCGGTTGTGCAGTCCGGTGAGGTGGTCGCGCTCGGCGAGCAGGCGGGTGCGCTCGAGCTCGGCCCGGATGCGGTTGGCGCGCAGCGCTCCCGCGTCGACGGACGTGACCAGGTGCTCGGCGGCCGCGACGAGCTGCGCCTCCGCGAGGGTGACGGGCGTGGCGGCGGCAGCGGCCAGGTGGGCGCGCGCCGCTGCCAGGACCTCCGGCGGCAGCCGGTCGCCGAGCTCGCGCAGCAGCAGGCGGGCCTCGCCCACGGCCTCGGCGCGGTCGAAGGTCCAGCGGGCGTTGAACAGCCGGCTGGCCTGCAGCGTGATCTCGCCCTCGGCCAGGCGCCAGGTGTCCCGGGCCCGCAGGCTGGTGGCCAGCGAGGCCGACAGCAGGAGCAGCGACCAGGAGCGGTGCAGGGGGTCGTCGTCCTCGAGCGGGACGGCGACGACGCCGTCGGGCAGGCCGTCCACGGGTCCGGCGAAGGCCACGAGGACGGTGCTGCCCTGGGCGGCCATCCGGGCGTACCGCTCGGCCTCGACGTCGAAGTGCCGGCGCTCCTGGAACAGCGCCACGACCAGCCCGGGCTCGCCGAGGTCGAACGCCCGCTCCATCGCGTGGCTGAGCACCAGCAGGGACCGCTTGGTCGCCGGCCGGCCGTCGGCGGCCGACGTACGAGGTCCAGGGACCGCTGCCAGGGTCATCGCAAGCCTCTCGAGGGCACGGCCGGGGCAGGGGCGGGCGGAGTCGTCCCCCGCTGCTTCGGCAGGAACGGCGCGTGAGGACAGCCACCCGTTCGGGTGAGGGCGCGGGCGGCGCCCCGGCCCGGCTCTGCGCAGAATGGTGGGACGGGACACCGGTCCCACCGCGGAGGCGCAGTGACGGACGCGGACCCCACCCCGACGGCGCGACCCCAGACCCGGCCGCCGCTGCTGCTGGACTCCGAGGTCGAGCGCGCGCTCGTCGTCGTCGCGCATCCCGACGACGTCGACTTCGGCGCCGGCGGGACGATCGCGGCCTGGACCGAGGCCGGCATCGACGTCACGTACTGCATCTGCACCGACGGCGACGCCGGCGGCTTCGACCCTGCGGTGCCCCGCAGCGAGACCGGCGGCATCCGCCAGGAGGAGCAGCGCGCCGCCGCCAAGGAGCTCGGCGTGGACGACG
>JBKJQM010000342.1:0-3416 GCA_046594005.1 Mycobacteriales bacterium | reverse complement strand
AACCGCACCAGCCGCTCCGGTGACGGTCCGACCACGACGTACGCGTGGAGTCCGTTCGGCGCCCTGCCGCAGCTCGCGGCGGAGACGACCGCCGGTGTCATCACGTCGTACGTGCACGGTGAGGGGCCGATCGCCGCCCAGACGGGCGACGACGTCCTCTTCTTCCACCTCGACCCGCTCGGCAGCACGAACGCCGTGACCGACGCGGCCGGAGCCCTCGTGGCGTCCTTCCGCTACTCCGCCTACGGCGAGGTGACGGGGACGGGGCCGCGCAGCGGTGACGTGGATCTGCTCTTCCACGCCCAGCAGCTGGACCGGGTCAGCGGCCTCTACAACATGCGGGCCCGGCAGTACGACCCGGACACCGGCCGGTTCACCCAGCGCGAGCCCGCTGTCACGCCGGTGGGCGTGCCGATGGAGTCGGCGTACGCCTTCGTCGGCAACCAGCCGACCGTCAGGACTGACCCGACCGGACGCACGATCTCCTCCGCCACCGTCTTCGCCGGCCAGACCACGCAGTCGGCCAACGACGTCAACAACGGGAAGCTGGGGCTCAAGGTCGCATCGCCCGTTGCCGCCAGGGTCATCGTCAACGCGCCGGCCATCGCGCTGAAGGTGGCGACCAAGGTCTTCGGCTACGTCGCCAAGGCCGCCGCCGCCTCCGGACCTGCTGTTCAGGCAGCCAAGGCAGCGGAGAAGGCCAAGCTCCTGAAGGGCGTCGGCTTCGGCTTGGCCGTCGTCGGCATCGCGCTGCAGACCTACGTCACGGTCGAGAACTGCCTCCACGGGCCGGTCGAGAAGTGCGTGGGTTCGGCCGTCGGGCTGGCCATCAACGTCGGCTTCACGCTCGGCTGCCTCGCGATCTCCTCCGGCGCCGGCTCCATCGCCTGCGCCATCGTCGGCGCAGCGCTGGGGACGAGCCTCGAGTACGTCATCACCGAGTTCGGACCGCAGATCGTGAACGGGCTGATCGACGGATATCTGCTTGCAGCGCCGTGGGTCAGTGATGCCGCCCTGGTGACCGCTGCCGCCTTCGTCGACTTCGGCAACGCCGTCGCCCAGGGGGCGACCGACGCGGTCGGCGCGATCGTAGTCGCCTTCGACGACGCTGCCATGGCCGTCGAGAGCGGCTTCCTCGAGGCCCTGGACGTGCTCAAGGCGGCCGGGATCGACGCGGTCGAGATCGCCCAGCTGGTCGTCAACGCCTTCGACCTCACCGGGAAGGGGGCAGTGGCGCTGCTCTTCGCCCTCAGCTACTCCATCCTCGACGCGAGCATCGTGCTGGACCAGGTCTTCTCCCTGGCCTACGACGAGACGGCGAAGTTCCTGGTGGACGGCTTCTCCGTGGGCACCACCGAGGTGGCAGCGGCCCTGACCAAGGCGTACGACGTCACCGCTCTGGAGCTCACGAACGCGCTCGCTGATGCGGGGGTAGCGGTCACCGAGATCGCGGACGCCCTGGAGGCCTTCGGTGGCTTGACGACGCAGGCCATCGCCGGCCTGCTCGACCAGGCCGAGTACGGGTTCGTGGCTGTCGGTGCGGCGCTGCAGGACGCGCTGGACACCACCACGGTGGAGCTCGTCAAGGTGCTGGCGGCGCTGGACTTCAGCGTCCAGGACGTGGCGAGGGTCCTGCGCGACGTCGGCAACGAGTTCGGTGCAGCTGCAGCGCTCACGTTCGCGGCTGCCGAAGACGCCTATGGCGCCGCCGTGACGTTCGTCGCGGTGGACGTCGCCCAGGCGCTCGACGACGTCTACGCGGAGACCGCAGCCGGGGCTGCGGCCGCGCTGGAGGCCGCCGGGTACCTCGCTGACGAGGTGGCTGCCGGCCTGAAGGGGGCCTACACCGTCACCGAGGCGCAGGTGACCCAGCTCCTCAAGGACGTGGAGTTCACCAGCATCCAGATCGCGGGTGCGCTGGTCGGCGTCTACGGCGAGGTCGCGGACGGTGCGGCCGCACTGCTCCACGACGTCGGCTTCGGCGTCCTCGAGGTGGCAGGCGCTCTGGAGACGACGTTCACCCAGACAGCTGCTCAGGCGGCCGCCCTGCTCGACGACGTCGGCTACTCATTCGTCGAGGTGGGTGAGGCGCTGCAGACGACCTTCGAGCAGGGGGCGGCTGACGCTGCCCTCCTGCTCCAGGGCATCGGGGCCGACACCCTGGAGATCGCCCTGGTGCTCCAGGTCTCCTTCGAGCAGACGGCCGCGCAGATGGCTGACGTCTTCAAGGGCATCGGTGCGAGCGTGACCGACACTGCCGCGGCACTCGAGGGCATCTACGGGCAGGCCGCGGACGCAGCGGCGCACCTGCTTCAGGACGCCGGCTACGCGCTCGAGGACATCGGCACGGCTCTGGCCGACGTGTTCAACCAGACCGCGCAGGAGGCGGCGGCGTTGCTGCAGAGCATCGGCGCGTCTGCGGAGGACGTCGTGGCCATCCTGGGTGCAGCTTTCGGTGTGGTGGGAACCGACGTCCTCAACGGGATCTTGACGGCCGCCGGCTACGCCACCACGGCCATCAACGCCATCGGAGGGGCGTTCACGGACTTCGGCAACGACGTGGCCGACTTCTTCAGCGACCTGTTCTGACCGATTCGCCGGGACGGGCCGGGGCTCAGGTACCGCAGAACGTCCGGTACTCCCCGCCCGGCCCGGGCTCGGCGTACCGCTCGAACCCGGCCCGCTCGTCGTACGGCCGGCTGACCGCGTCCATCAGCCGGCCGAGCGGACCGAGATCGCCTGCGGTGGAGGCACTCAGCGCCTCTTCCACGAGGTGGTTGCGCGGGATGTAGACGGGGTTGACGCGATCCATCGCGTCGCCGTCCGGGCCGAGCGCGAGCCAGCGGGCTGCCCAGGCGTCGAAACCGACCAGGTCCAGGACCAGGCTGCGCGCCGGCTCGGCATCCCCGCGCGCAGCCGCTCCGAGGCGGCGGAAGAACGACGTGTGGTCGACCCGGTTCTGCGTGAGCAGCGCGAGCAGGTCCTCGACGATCGCGGCGTCGACGCCGGCCGGCAGCCCCAGCTTCGCCGCCATGCCCGCCGACCACGCGTCGCCGTACTGCTCGGAGAACCGGCCGAGGTGCTCGACCGCCAGGGCGATCGCCTGCTCCTCGTCGTCGTGCAGCAGGGGCAGCAGCGCCTCGGCCAAGCGCGCCAGGTTCCACTGCGCGATGACCGGCTGGTTGCCGTAGGCGTAGCGCCCGCTCTCGTCGATGGAGCTGAAGACGGTGGCCGGGTCGAAGGCGTCCAGGAACGCGCACGGCCCGTAGTCGATGGTCTCGCCGGAGATCGTCGTGTTGTCGGTGTTCATGACGCCGTGCACGAAGCCGACGAGCATCCACTGCGCGATCAGCGATGCCTGTGCCGAGACGACCGCGTCGAACAGGGCGAGGTACGGGTGCTCCGCGTGCGCGGCG
>JBKJQM010000331.1:0-10803 GCA_046594005.1 Mycobacteriales bacterium | reverse complement strand
GGTCCGGGCGGCGTCATCTTCGGCGAGCGCGAGGAACAGCGCCTCCTTGTCCCGGAAGTGGTGGAAGATCGCGCCGCGCGACAGGCCGGTCTCCGCCTCGAGCACCTTGACCGTCGCGCCCTCGTAGCCGTGCCGGGCGAAGGCCCGCCGGGCCGCGGCCAGGATCTCGCCGCGGCGGGCGGTCAGCTGGTCCTCGGTCACCTTGGGCACGGGACGACCGTACCACCGAAACCGTACGTTCGTACTGTTGCGTCGGCGCACGCGGACGAGGACTGTCCCGCCCATGGGGCTGTGGGGCGCGCAGGTCGTGCCGAGGATCGCGAACCGCACGCTCGGCACGGCCGAGGTGGCGGAGGTCCGGGCACGGGTCTGCGCCGACCTGGTCGGCGAGGTGCTGGAGATCGGCTTCGGGTCGGGGCTCAACGTCCCGCACTACCCGCCCGGGGTCGTGCGGGTGACGGCGGTGGAGCCCTCCGACGTCGGCTGGCGGCTCGGCAGCGACCGGCTCGCCGCCTCGCGCGTGCCCGTCACTCGCTCAGGGCTGGACGGCGAGCTGCTGCCGTTCCCGGACGCGTCGTTCGACTCGGCGCTGTCCACGTTCACGCTGTGCACGATCCCGGACGCCGCGGCGGCCCTGCGCGAGGTGCGCCGGGTCCTGCGGCCGGGCGGAGCCTTCTGCTTCGTCGAGCACGGCAGGGCGCCGGACGCCTCGGTCCAGCGCTGGCAGCGGCGGATCGAGCCGGTCTACTCGCCGATGGCCGGCGGCTGCCGGCTGAGCCGGCCGATCGACGAGCTCGTCGCGCAGGCGGGCTTCACCGTCGAGCGGCTCGAGCGGTACTACTCCCCGGGCGAGCCCAGGCCCTTCGCCCACCTCTACGAAGGCGCCGCGCGGGCCTGACACCCGCGGTGGACGGGCGGACAGCACGACGCCGCCGCCCCCGAGGGGGCGACGGCGTGCCGTGCGGGGTGTGCTGCGTCAGTAGACGCGGCGACGCGTGCCGCCCACCGGGACCAGGTTGAGGATCAGGCCGACGACGAGCAGGATGATGCCCAGGGTCGTGAGGATCGATGTGCCGGTCAGGAGACCGAGCACCAGCAGGATGAGGCCGAGCACGATCATGGTGGGCTCCTTCTCGAGGGGTTCACAGTGCGTACTGCACCTGTCCCCGGATCGAGAGCGGACATGCGTGCCGTTCCGCAACATCCGGATTTGTCCGGTTCCGCGTTACGTCCGCCGCAGCTCCGAGAGGTCGCGCAGCTGCACCGCCAGCCAGCGGTGCACGTCGTTGCGGTGCACGACCATCGCCGCGTGCTCGCGGCGGTCTCGGCGCAGCTGCGCGGGCATCGTCAGCGCGGTGTGCAGGGCGTCGGACTGCTGCGCCACGTCGAACGGGTGCAGCGTCACCGCGAACCGTCCCAGCTCGTCGTGCGCGCCGGTCGCCTCGGACAGCGTCAGGACCATGTCGCGCTCGTTGACGACCACCGCCTCCTTGGCGACCAGGTTCATGCCGTCGGCGACGGCGTTGACCACGAGCACGTCGCACCGCCGGTACGCCGCGGTGGCGAGCGCCATGTCGCTGGCAAGGCGCAGGTCGACCGGCTGCCAGTCGCCGGTGCCGTGGTGGGCGTTCACGGCCGTGGCGGCGGCCCCGATCTCGGCCAGGTACGCGGCGTACTCCGGGACGTCCTGCCGGCTGGGCTGCAGCAGCGCCAGGAACTGCACGCGGCCGTGCAGCTCCGGGTGCTCGGACAGCATGAGGTCGTACGCCTGGAAGCCGCGCACGATGTTCTTGCTCGGGTCGGTGCGGTCGACCCGCAGCAGGAGCTGGCCGTCGCCGAGCCGCTCGTCGAGGTCGACCAGGTGCTCGTCGCTCGCGTCGGTGTGGGCGATCTGCTCGAGCGCCTCGATGTCGATGCTGATCGGGTAGACCCGCACGTGCACGACGCGCCCCGGCACCTGGACGGTCATGTTCGACAGGTCCACCGGCAGGCCGAGCAGCTCCTGCGCGCACAGCACGAACGCGCGCGCGTCCGCCCGGGTGTGGAAGGCGACCACGTCGCAGCCCAGCAGGCCGAGCAGCAGCCGCTCGCGCATGTCCGGGGGGAGCACCCGCCAGGCGTCCGGGCCCGGCCAGGGGATGTGCACGAAGTGCGACAGGACCGCGCGCGGGCAGCGCTCCCGGACCAGCTCGCCCACGAGGTAGAAGTGGTAGTCGTGCAGCATCACCAGCGCCTGCCCGCCGGCCTTCTCGACCTGCTCGATGACGGCGTCGGCCGCGAGGGAGTTGGCCACGACGTAGCCGTCCTCGAACGCGGCGCGGTCGGCCCGGCCCAGTGAGGGGCTCGACTTGAGGTCGTGCAGCCGGTGCTGCACGAACCACAGCAGCGGGTTGGCGATCGTGCCGTAGAAGGGCTCGTGCACGGCCTCGGGGACGTCCACCAGGCGCAGGATGACCTCGCGGTCCGCGTCCTCGCCGTCCGCGAGCACTCTCGGGTCACCGTCGAGCGCGAGCCGCAGGGCGGTGTCGCCGACCTCGCCGGCCACCGCGACGTCCTCCTGCCCGGCGGCGACGCAGACCCAGACGGCGTCCGGCAGGTGCGCGGCCAGGCCGGACAGGGCGGTGACCAGGCCGCCGGCGCCGCGGGTGACCGTGCGCTCGCCGGTGCGGGCGTCGCGGTCGAAGCTGACCGGCCCCCGGTGCGACAGCAGGACCACGGGCAGGTCGGCGAACGGGGTCAGCGGGCGAGTC
This sequence comes from Mycobacteriales bacterium, assembly GCA_046594005.1. Taxonomy (GTDB): domain Bacteria; phylum Actinomycetota; class Actinomycetes; order Mycobacteriales; family SCTD01; genus SCTD01. The sequence goes on along the minus strand of JBKJQM010000331.1, from coordinate 8,053 downwards.
GGCACGCCCTGATCCTGCCCGTTCCGGACGACTTCGTGCAGTTCACAGGACAGGGACGGGGGCCGGCCGGGAGGAGGTGACCCCCTGCAGGGCCAGCCCGCCGAGCACGAGAGCGGCGCCGGCCACCCCGAGCGCGGGCAGCCGTTCGTCCAGGACGCCGACGCCGAGGGCCGTGGCGACCAGCGGCTCGGCCAGCACGAGCGTCGTGACCGGACCGGCCGGCAGCACGGCCAGGCCGCGCCCGAACAGGACGTACGCCCCGGTCGTCGTCACCAGGCCCAGGTAGGCGGCGAGCGCCGCGCCCCCCGGCGTGGCCAGCCAGGCCAGCGGCTGCAGCGCCAGGACCGGCAGCAGGACCAGCCCGCCGAGACCGAAGGCGGACGCCATGACCTCGCTGGAACCCGCGCCGCCCGTCATGAGCCGCTTCGCCAGCACGGTGTAGGCCGCGTACGCGGCGCCGGAGCCGAGCGCCAGGGCGAGCCCGAGCGGGTCGGCCTCGGCGTCCCCGCCCGCCGACAGCAGCGCCAGCCCGAGGACGCACAGCCCGGTGGCGGCCGCCCACGCGCGCTCGGGCGGCTCGCGCAGCAGGGCGGCGCCGAGCAGCCCGGCGAACACGGGGCCGCTCCCGATGGTGACCAGCGTGCCGAGGGCGACGCCGGCCCGCTCGACGCCGGCGAAGAAACAGACCTGGTACAGCGCGGTGCACAGCCCGGCGAGCAGCCCGGTCGGCGTCCGCCACAGCGCCACGGCGCGGGGCGCGCTGCCGCCGACCAGCGGCAGGAGCAGCAGCAGCGCGAGCCCGCCGACGGCCAGCCGCACCGCGCCGACGCCGAGCGGGCTCGTGCCCGCGGGACCCAGCGCCTGAGCCGTCCCCGTCGTGCCGAACAGGACCGCCGCCAGCAGCACCTGCGGGACGGCCCTCATGCCGGGAGCCTGTCAGGCGACGGCGAGGGACTTCTTCAGCTCGTCCAGCTCGTCGACGAGGTAGCCGGCCAGCCGGTCGAGGTCCGGCACCAGCTCGCGGCAGGCGATCAGCCCGAAGTGCATGCCGTCCTCGTAGGACATGACCGTGATGTTCAGGCCCTGGCCGTCGGCGATCGCGGACAGCGGGTAGTAGCTGATCAGCCGGGCGCCGGCGTAGTAGAGCGGCAGGTTCGGGCCCGGCACGTTCGAGATGATCAGGTTGAACGGGCTCAGCCACTCGACCAGGCGCAGCCGGGCAGCCATCCGGGCGGCCTGGCCGGCCAGCGCGGGCGCCGCGAACTGGGTGACGTCCGACAGCAGGTCGGCGGGCAGCGCGCCGTGCTGGTCCTTGGCGGCACGCATCGCCTCGTGGCTGTGCATGAGCCGGTCGGAGGCCTCCGGCAGGTGGGTGGCCAGCGGCGCGGTCATCGTGGAGACGCGGTTGCCGCCCTTGCCCTTCTGCTCCTCGGTGCGCACCGAGACGGGCACGGCGGCGACCAGCGGGCCGTCCGGGAGCGCGCCGTGGTCCACCAGCCAGCGCCGGAGCGCGCCGGCCGACAGCGCCATGACGACGTCGTTGACGGTGCAGCCGGCGGCGTTCTTCACGGCCTTCACGTCCGCGAGCGGGACCGTGCAGAACGCCCAGCGGCGGTGCGGCGAGACCGGCTTGTTGAAGGGCGTACGCGGTGCGCGCAGCCCGGTCTGCTGCAGCACGGCGCTGGCCCCGCGGCGGGGCAGGAAGCGCTCCACGACGGGCAGCGCAGGGCGGCCGGGGCTGACGGCGATGCGCGGCAGCGACTTGGCCAGGTCGGCGGTGAGGCGGGCGGCGCGCAGCGGCTGGGCCGCCAGGCTGACCAGGCTGCGGGCCAGGAGCGGCACCGGTCCGGGCACCTTGTCGCAGTGCCACGGCGGTACCTCGCCCATGTCGCGGCCCTCGGGCGTGACGTCCAGGACGGCCGCCAGGATGTCGTTGCCGGAGACCCCGTCGATCGCCGAGTGGTGGACCTTGGTGTAGACCGCCATCCGGCCCCCGGACAGCCCGGAGATCAGGTAGAGCTCCCACAGCGGGCGACGACGGTCCAGCGGCCGGGCGTGCAGGCGCGCCGCCTGGTCGGCCAGCTGCTTGTCGTCACCGGGGGACGGCAGCGCCAGCTCGCGGACGTGGAACTCGATGTCGAAGTCGGGGTCCTCGATCCAGTACGGCTGGTCGAAGCCGAAGGGCACCTCGGCGAGCCGCCGACGGAACGGCGGCACCAGGTGCAGGCGTGCGGAGATGACGTCCTGCAGCCGCTCGAGCGTCAGCGGCTCCGGCGCGGTGCTGGGGTCGAGCACGCAGAGGCTGCCGACGTGGCCGTAGACCGACGAGGTCTCCATGGCGAGGAAGGCGGCGTCGAGGCCGGTGAGCTGCTGCACGAGAAGGTCCTCCTGAGGGGCGGGTGCGCAGTGCACCACTGGTCCACTGCCGGTGCAACGGCCCCCTCCCGGGATCGGTCCTCCTCCCGCGCCGGCGGTACGTCGGCGAGCGTGACCACTTCGGGCTCGACGCCCCCTCCCGGTGCTGAGCGGCGGCGGGGTTCAGGGAGCGGTCGTACCGGCGGCAGTCCGCAGGGCTGAGTCTGCGTCCGGACGCGTACGGCCCAGCAGGGCGACCAGGTCGGTCACGACGTCGGCAGGTGGTACCCGGCGGGTGTGGGCGGTGTGGGCACCGGCCTCGACCAGGCAGGCGACCCGGTCGTCGTAGGCGACCTGCGCGCCGACCCACGTCAGCGGCGAGAACGACCGCGCCTCCCGCACCACCTGCTCGCCGGTGACCATCGGCAGGCTGTCCTCGACGAGGAGCAGATCCGGCTGCTCCGCGACGACGGCCCCCACGGTCTCGGCGCCGTTGGTCAGCGTGGCCACCACCTCCACGCTGCGCTCGGCGAGCTCGCTGCAGACCTTGTCGGTGAACCACGCGCTGCGGTGCGCGACCACGGCGCGCAGCGGTGCGCGACGGTGCAGCAGCTCGACCGTCCTGGCCAGGTGGGCCTCGGTCCGCTCGATGATGGCGCGGTGCTCGGCGCGGATGACGTCGAGGCGCCGGGCGACGTCCATGCGCGCCTCGCGGGAGCCCGCCGCGCTCTGGGCCGCCGCGCGCGCCAGGCGGCGAGACGCGTGCCAGCTGTCGATCGCCTCGAGCTGCTGGCGTGCGAGGTCCAGATCGCTGCGGGTCGAGCTGTCAGGCGTCGGGGTCATGGCGACGTTCTGTTCTGCGAGGCCTGCGCCGTGCAGGGGATCTGTGTGGGAGCGTTCTCCACCGATGATCTTAGGTCGCAGGGCTCGCCGTGCCAAGAGCCGCCGGGCTGTGACGTCAGCGCTCCCGGGCTCGGCGCACGTCCAGCAGGAGCGCCACCTCCTCCTCCGCGTCCGCCTGTACGGGCAGGTGCGGCAGGACCGCGAGGACCTCCTCCGGCTCGAGCCCCTGGGACAGCAGGGCGGCCAGCAGCGCGGCCGCGTCCTGCTCGCGCACCGGCGCCGCCAGTCCCGCGACCGACAGTGCGGTCTCGGCGAGGAACAGCGCACCGGCCAGGTCCTCGTCGCTCACCGGCGCCGCCTTGACGGGCACGGCGCCCCGGGCGAGCGCCTCGGCAGCGCGCACGAGCGACAGCGGCAGCCCCTCGACCTCCACTTCGACGAGCGGCACCTGTCCGAGCGCGGCCAGCGCCAGCTGCTCGGCCTCGGTCCGCAGCGGAGCCTCCCACTCGGCCGCGCGGACCATCGCCTCCGGGTCGCTGCCGTCCTCGCCGAGGTCGTCGAGCAACTCCTCCCAGGCCGCCGGGTCCGACCTCTGCACCCGGCCCGCGGCGAGCAGGCAGGTCTCAAGGGCGTACGGCGCCAGCACCTGCTCCTCGAAGCGGTCGGCCAGCACCCGCCCGTCGACATCGAGCGCGGACAGCGCGTCGGCGAAGGAGCCCGGCCGGGCCTCGCCCAGCACCAGTGGCGCGTCCTCGTCCCCGCCCAGGGGCAGCCCGCTGGCGGCCCGCACGCCCAGCGTCACGCCGCTGCGCGCGACGCGGCCGCCTCGCCGCACCAGGTGCGGGGCGTCGGAGGTGCCGGCCACCCACGCGCACGCCTCGGCGACCAGGGCGGGCACCCGCTCGCGCAGCAGCTCACGGGCGACCCGGGCGACGGGGTCGGCGTCGAACATGCTGGGCCCCTGCCCCGTCCTGCCCTGGTGACGCGCCCTACCTGCGGTGGTGCTCCTCGAGGTCGATGAGCTCCGCGGCCGGCTGCCGCAGGTCCGGGAGCAGCCGCTCGAAGCCGTACGTCCGCATGCGCGTCACGATCTCCGGCGACGCGCCCACGACGCGCAGGGACCCCCCCTCGCGGGCGAGGTGGTCGGCGGCCCCGCGCAGCGTCTGCAGCGCGGGAAGTCCGACATCGACCTGCGGCCCGAGATGCACCTTGATGTCGGTGACCCCGCTGGCGAGGCAGGTGGCGAGCTGTTGCCGCAGTCCCGCCAGACCCTCGTCGTCCAACCGGCCATGCACGCGCAGGTGCACCGTCGCACCGGCAGTCCTCGGCATGTGGTCGCACCGCCCTCCGGTGCCCGCTTACCCGTACGCGGTCGCGTCGAACCGCCTGCGGGCGCGGACCGGCGGGCGGTGGCAGGCTCCGGTCCATGCCGACGCTGCACCTGTCCCAGGACCCGGACTCCGACGCCCTGCTGAGCCGGGATCCGCTGGCCCTGCTGCTCGGCATGCTGCTCGACCAGCCGCGCCGCTAACCACCAGACAGAGGACTTCGACCGCATGGCCTTCCACATTGCCAACGACTCGGCTGCCGACGCCGTGCTGGATGAGCAGCCCTTCGCGGTGCTGGTCGGCATGATGCTGGACCAGCAGTACGGCATGGAGCACGCCTTCCGTGGTGGGTGGAAGGTGCTGAGTCGCTTCGGGAGCCTCGACCCGGCAGCCATTGCCGCTGCCGAGCCGGAGGCTTTTCAGGCGCTGTGCAGCCAGCCCCCGGCCATCCATCGCTTCCCCAGCTCTATGGCGGCGCGACTGCAGGAGCTCGCTGCCACGGTGGTGGAGAAGTACGACGGCGACGTGACGCGGCTGTGGACCGAGCCGACGACCGGCGCGGAGCTGTTACGCCGAGTGAACGAGCTGCCTGGCTTCGGCAAGCAGAAGTCGCAAATCTTCGTTGCGCTGCTGGCGAAGCAGCTCGACGTGCGCCCGCGAGGTTGGAAGCAGGCGGCAGGCGACTACGCCCTGAAGGGCTACCGGTCGGTGGCGGACGTGGTGGACGAACCCAGCTTGCTGAAGGTGCGGGAGTACAAGCAGGCAGCAAAGCGAGCGGCGAAGGAGTCGCCCGGCCTAGCTGCGACTTGACCGGCGGCCATTCTCCGCAGCGCGAGGAGTTGACGCTGTCGTCGCTGGCAGCGGTGGTGACCTGGACGTGCTGCGCCGTTCAGGAAGTTGTTGTCGATGATGTTCCGCGTTCGCGTCGGTGCGTTCCCAGTAGCAACCCTCGACGTCGGTAACGAAGTATGTCCCCGGCTTGATGTGCGGGCCGACCCGAAATGCACCTGAGCCGAAGTGCCCGCTAATAGACGCTGACGGTTCGGGTGGGGCTCGTAGAGGCGTTGTTGTAGCCGCTGGTGCCGGTGCGTACGTCGAAGCTATGGCTGCCGGCGGGCAGGACTGTCGTGTACGTGTAGGTGCGTGAACTGCTTACAGGAAGCCCGGACCTGATCAAGGTGCCACTGCGGTACAGGCTGACGGTCGCCCCGGGATGAAGCGGGTTGATGGATCCAGTGAAGGTGTATCGCCTGGTTCCGACGCGGCTGACGTTGATGGAGATGTACTTCTGCACTGTCATGAGCCCCGCCACGCCGCCGACGCTGCTGCCCTGCGTCACAGTCCGGTCCTTGGCCATGAAGCGCAGGTTCATGTCCGGTCTGGTCGCCACCGTCACCGTGCCGTTGGCGTCGAGCACGAGCCCGTCGCGGATCTTGATGAAGTCGCCGCCGACCTTGCGGATGTACAGATCAACCGTCGCGCCAGGCGATCCCGTGACCGTGACATCTGCCGCCTGCCCGAACTTCACGACGTAAGGATTCACCGAAACACTTGGAACTACATTCGGTGGGTCGGCCAAGAACGACCAAGCCACGTCGGGCTGTCCGCTCTGCATGAGGCGGACTGCGTGCTGTCCGTCCCCAAGGTCGCTGGGGGGGATCACCAACACCGCGTTCCCGCCACGAAGGATGGAAGCGCCCGTCGGGCCGTACACCGTATCGGACGATCTCCAGGTGTCGGCGGTGATGACGCACAGTTCCGCGCTAGGTCCGCGAAGCGTCTGCCCGTTAGGCAGCGTCAGCTCCGCGCGCAAGTCTGCGGTCGGTGGGGCCGTCAGCATGGCGATCAGCGGCAGCCCCGCTCGCGAGTACCCGCACGGCTCCAGCGGGTTGGGGCTCTCGCCTCGGAATGCGACGAGGTCTGTGGTCGTACCCGGCCCTGGGAAGACCACCGCTGTCGGAGTCGCCGCACTGCCGAGGCCTCGGATGACGTCCTGCCCCGCGGACCCGTTGACGGGGTCCCGGTACAGCCCGATCCGATTCAGGCCCGGCCGAAGCATCCCGATGGCATGGAAAGGTGCCGCGAGCCACGCGTTCACCGCGTCCAGCTCGTCCCTACTTCCGTAGGTGAGGTTCGACGAGCGGCCAGCGTTATCGCCCTCCACCGTGTAGTACGGACTGGCGGGATTCTCGCGGTGCGCGTTGGCGTACTCGCCGGTCTTGTACTCCGGTGGGGTCAGCCGGATGTACTTGAGATGGGCTGCGATCCCCTCGTTCCAGGCCGGCTCCACGGCGACAGGCGCCAAGCCGTTCGCCGTCCTGATGTCGTTCACGCGAGTCAGCCAGGCCGGGTCACCTTCGGCCGCCACGGCCGGTGCGGGCAGGCTAGCGGCCATCGAGATGACGGCCGTCGCAGACAGCAGACAGCGACGGATCAGTTGCTTGCGCATGTTCCCCCCGAATAGAGGGTCAAGGTAGCGCGCTTGCCAAGAATTCGCGTTGTGTCCTGAACGACTGGCGGCAAGCAGTGGGGCGTGCAGCCGAAGGGCTGGCGCGAGGCGGCGGGCGCCTACGGCGAGAAGGGCGCGCTGAAGAGCATGGCCGACGTGACCAGTCCGGAGACGCTGCTCGAGGTCCGGGCCTACACGCAGAGCGTGAAGGCAGCGGCGAGGAAGCGGGGCGCGACCGACGGGCCGGCGGCGCGCCTGCCTGCCCCGCGGACCTCAGCGGCTCAGCTGTCCCCGCTCGGCCGCCGCAGCGCCGTCGCGGTGGCGCGCAGGTGCTCGTCCCAGGTGCCGCAGCAGCCGCCGACGACGTCGACGTGCGGGAGGCGACCGACCAGCGCGCCGAGTCTGCGACCAAGGGCCTCGGGGTCACCGGACTCGAGGCGGCCAATCGTGCAGAGCGACTGCGTGAAGCCCCTCAGACCTCCACGAGCACCGTGAACGGCCCGTCGTTCACCAAGTGCACCGTCATGTGCGCGCCGAACGCGCCGGTGGCCACGGCCGCGCCTCGCGCCCGCAGCTCGGCCACCACCGCGTCCACGAGCGGCTCGGCCACCGGACCCGGAGCCGCCGCGGTCCACGACGGGCGGCGGCCCTTGCGGGTGTCGCCGTACAGCGTGAACTGGCTGACCACGAGCAGGCCGGCTCCTGCGTCGGCGCACGACTTCTCGCCCGGCAGGATCCGCAGCTCGTGCAGCTTGCGCGCCATCGCCGCAGCCTTCGCGAGGTCGTCGTCGTGCGTGACGCCGAGCAGCACCAGCAGCCCGTCAGCGATCTCGCCGGCCACCGCCCCTTCGACGGTGACGCTCGCAGACGTCACCCGCTGGACCACCGCTCGCACGCCGCCTGTCTACTGGACCGCATGCGCTTCTCGGGCACGCGGGTGCTGGTCACGGGCGGTTCGCGCGGCATCGGCCGCGCGGTCGTCGACGCCTTCTCGGCCGAGGGCGCCCGGGTGGCCGTCCACTCCAGCCGCGAGCCCGCGCAGGTGGACGCGCCGCACGTGGCCGTCACCGGCGACGTC
>JBKJQM010000211.1:0-6933 GCA_046594005.1 Mycobacteriales bacterium | reverse complement strand
CACGCCGTCGCGGTCGAGCCCGAAGACCACCCGGCGCTGCAGGGTCGACGTCGAGTTGTAGAGGTGGATCAGCGCGGTGCCGCGGAAGCCGACGAGCGACTCGACGGTGCGCTCGATCAGCTCCTCGCGCGCCTGCGTCAGGACCTGGACCGTGACGTCGTCCGGCACCAGGTCCTGCTCGACCAGCGCCCGGATGAAGTCGAAGTCGGTGGCGCTCGCGGCCGGGAAGCCGACCTCGATCTCCTTGTAGCCCATGTCGACGAGCAACCGGAACATCTGCAGCTTGCGGTCGGCGTCCATGGGGTCGATCAGGGCCTGGTTGCCGTCGCGCAGGTCGACGCTGCACCACTGGGGTGCGATGTCGATCGTCTTCGACGGCCAGGTGCGGTCGGCGATGTCGACCGGGGGGAACGGGCTGTAGCGGGTGTGCTGCGTCATCTCAGGGGCTCCGGACGTCGGGCGGGGTGCGGCCAGCACGAGGACCCGCGACGGGGAGCCGGCCTAGGAGAGGGCCCCGTCGCGGCCCGTAAGGAGCGAGAGGCTCGGGCGCGTCATGGGGCCACCCTACTCAGGAAGGCGGCCACCGCGGAAGAGAACTCCTCCGGCTCGTCCACCCAGGGGAAGTGCCCGGCGCGGGGCAGCACCACGGTCTCGGCCGTCGGGAAGCACGCGGCGACGTTCGCCACCGACTCCACGCCGGTCGCCGCGTCCCGCTCGGCGCCGAGGACGAGCACCGGCGCCGTGACGCGCGACAGTCCCTCGAGCAGGGCGGGGACGTCGACCTGCTCGCCCCCGGCGCCGAACCCGAGGCCGGCGCGCTTGCTCATCTGGCGGTCGGCGGTGGCGGCGTGGGCGGCGGTCCGCTCGTCCCAGCGGCCGTAGTAGAACGGCCGGGCCGCGCGCTCCAGCGCCTGCCGCTCGCCGGGCGAGGCGTCCTCGAGGGCCGCCTGCGCCTCGGCGGCCTCGGCGTACCAGGGCTCGGACGAGCGGGCCGCGCGGATGGCGGGCACGTCGGCCCGGGTGCCGCCCTGCAGTCCGTCGGCGGGGGTGACCAGCACCAGCGAGCGCAGCCGCTCGGGGTGGGCGGCGGCGTAGGCCTGCGCCACGATCGTCCCCGCGGAGTGGCCGAGCAGGTCGATGCGCTCCTCGCCGAGGTGCTCGCGCAGGGCCTCGACGTCTTCGGCGAGGCGGTCGAAGCGCAGGGTCGCCGGGTCGGCCGGGACCTCGCTGTGGCCGGTCGCCCGGGGGTCGAGCAGCACCAGCGTGCGCTGCGCCGCCAGCCCGCCGAGGTCTTCGAGGTAGGCGCTCGCGCGGCCGGGGCCGCCGGGCAGGCAGACGAGCCGCGGCCCGGTCCCGACCTCCGTGCAGGCCAGCCGGGTGCCGTCCGGGGTCGTCAGCGAGCTCATGCCAGCGAGACCGAGCGCACCGAGTGGGCGCCGATGGCCTCGGCGATGGCGGCCAGCAGGTCCGGAGCCGGCGGGCTGTCGACGGTGACCGCCATCAGGGCGTGACCGCCCTGCTCGGTGCGGCTCACCTGGGCGCCCGCGATGTTGACGCCCGCCGCGCCCAGCTGCTGCCCGACCAGGCCGACGACGCCGGGCCGGTCGTGGTAGCGGAAGAACACCAGGTTGTCCTCGGCGGGGATCTCGACGTCGAAGCCGTCGACCTCCGTGAGCTTCTCGACCTGGCGCGGGCCGGTCAGCGTGCCCGACACCGAGACCGTCTCGCCGGTCGGCAGCACGCCGTGGACCGTGACGAGGTTGCGGAAGTCGGGGCTCTCGGGGTCGGTGGCGATGGAGGTCTGGACGCCCCGCTCGGCGGCCAGGGCCGGGGCGTTGACGAAGGTGACCTGCTCCTCGACCACGTCGGCGAAGACGCCCTTGAGCGCGGCCAGCTGCAGGACGGAGACGTCCAGGGCGGCGATCTCGCCGCGGACCAGCACCTCGACGCTGGCGGCGACCCCGCCGGCCAGCGCCGTGAACACCCGGCCCAGCTTCTCCACCAGCGGGAGGGCGGGCCGCAGGTCCTCGGCGACCACGCCGCCGGCCTGCACGTTGACGGCATCCGGGACGAACTCGCCCTGGAGCGCCAGCCGCACCGAGCGGGCGACCGCGATCCCCGCCTTGTCCTGCGCCTCGACGGTGGAGGCTCCGAGGTGCGGAGCCACGACCACGGAGTCGAAGGCGAACAGCGGCGAGTCGGTGCAGGGCTCGGTCGCGAAGACGTCGAGCCCGGCGCCGGCGACGGTGCCGGCGGCGAGCGCTTGAGCCAGCGCGTCCTCGTCGAGCAGACCGCCGCGGGCGGCATTGATGATCCGCACGGTCGGCTTGCAGGTGGCCAGCTCCGCCGCGCCGATGAGCCCGACCGTCTCCGGCGTCTTCGGCAGGTGGATGGAGATGAAGTCGCTCTCGCGCAGCAGCTCCTCGAGCGAGACCAGGCGCACGCCGATCTGCGCGGCGCGGGCCGGCGCGACGTACGGGTCGTAGGCGATGAGCGAGGTGCCGAACGCCGACATGCGCTGGGCGAACAGGACCCCGATCCGGCCGAGGCCGACCACGCCGACGACCTTGTCCGCGACCTCGACGCCGGTCCAGCGGCTGCGCTCCCACCGGCCCTGCTTCAGGGCGGCGTTCGCGGGCGCGAGGTTGCGGGCGCAGGCGAGCAGCAGCGCGACGGCCTGCTCGGCGGCGCTCACGATGTTGCTCTGCGGAGCGTTGACCACCATGACGCCGCGTGCGGTCGCCGCGGGCACGTCGACGTTGTCCAAGCCGATCCCGGCGCGCGCCACGACCTTCAGCCGCGGAGCTGCCGCGAGAGCCTCGGCGTCGAGCTGGGTGGCGCTGCGGATCAGCACGGCGTCCGCCTCGGCCATCGCGGGGAGCAGGGCTGCCCGGTCGGCACCGTCCACGTGGCGGACGTCGAACCCGTCGCCGAGCACGGCCAGCACCGACGGCGCGAGCTCCTCGGCGATGAGCACGACGGGGCGGGACGGGGCAGTGGTCAGGGGCGGGCTCGCGGGCGGCGTCACGGGTGAGGTCCTCGGGCGGGTCGGCGGTCGTCCGGCTCCGGACCGGGCGAAGCGTAGCGAGACCGGCGCGCCGTCCCGCAGATGTGGCGGCTGCGCGGGACCGCAGGGCGGGACGACCTGGGAGGATGCGCGCACACCCCCGTTCGACCGCGCCCTGGAGCCGTCCCGTGCACCTGTCCCTCCCCCGCCGCCGGCCCCTGGTCGCCGCCCTCGCCCTGACGGCGCTGACCGCAGGCTGGCTGGCCGGAGCGCTGCCCGCCGACGCCGCCCAGCGCCTCGGCGGGCACCCCGTCTCCCCGACGCTGAGGGCGGCGCTGCCCGCCACCGCGGGCCTCGGCGACCTGCCGCACGGGACGACCCGACGCGCCCCCGCCGGAACCTCCTCGCTGCGGACGGCCGACCGCTCCCTCGGAACGTCGGCCCCGGCACCGACCCGCCTGACGACCGCCACCGTGTCGAGCTTCGTCGTGGACTTCAAGAACACGCCCGGCAACGCGTGGACGCAGGCCGCCAAGAACGCCTTCCTGGCCGCGACCGACGTGTGGGAGCACGCGGTCGAGTCGCGCGTGCCGATCCGGGTGGAGGCGACGGCGCGCAGCCTCGGCGCCGGTGTCCTCGGCGGCGCAGGGCCGTTCGACTACCTGCGCAACGAGGGCGCCACCGTCGCCCCCGACAGCCGGACGCCCACGACGGCCGAGCTCGCGGACGACGTCTTCGAGCCGGTGGCGCTCTTCAACGCCCGCACCGGTCGGGACGCCATCCCGCCCACGGGCACCGCCGGCACCGCCACCTACGAGTCCAACCCCGACATCCTGGCCGAGTTCAACCCGAACCTGTCCGGCCTCTACCTCGGCACGGACGGCATGCCCGGCGCGAGCCAGATCGACTTCCGCACCATCGTCCTGCACGAGATCGGCCACGGGCTGGGCATCGCCGGCAGCGCCGAGGTGGCCGACGGAGCGGCGACGATCGGCTACACGTCGCCGAACGCCGGCACGGGCGTGCGCACCGGCCTGTCGTTCGACCAGTTCACGTACGCCACGACCGCGGCGCAGGCCGGCACCGGCGGCACCCGGCTGCTCTCCCTGCCCGACGGCTCGACGGCCCTGCAGCAGGCGCTCACGGGCGACTCGCTGTACTGGGCCGGCCAGACGGCCATCAGCGCTGCGGGCGGCGCGAAGGTGCGGCTGTACGCGCCGTCGCAGTGCGGGGACAACGGCCCGCCCCGGGCCTGCGCGACGGGCGAGACGCCGTTCGTCGAGGGCACGTCGTACAGCCACCTCGACGAGACGACGTACGACCCCGGCACCCCGAGCGGGCTCATGACGCCCTACCTCGACAACGGCGAGTCCTACTCCGAGCCCGGCCAGCTCGCGATGGCGCTGCTGTCCGACATGGGCTACGCGATGCCTGCTCTCACCGGCTCCCGGTTCACAGCGCTCGACCCGGTGCGCGTGCTCGACACCCGCGAGGGCGTCGGCGCGCCTGACGCCCGGGTGCCCGCGGGCGGCGTCGTCGACCTGCGCGTGACCGGCGTTCACGGTGTCCCGGCCGGCGCGACCGCCGTCGTGCTCAACGTGACGGGCGTGGCTCCCTCGGAGACGACCGACGTCCGCGTGTACCCGACGCCGGTGACGCTCAGCGCTCCGCCGGAGGTCAGCAACCTCAACCTCGCCCGCGGGGTGACGCGCGCGAACCTGGTGACCGTGCCGGTCGGCAACGGCGGCAAGGTCCGGCTGCGCAACGGCGCCGGCACGGTGGACCTGCTCGCCGACCTGGCCGGCTACTACGCGCCCGGCGCCGCGTCGTCGTTCACCCCCGTCGACCCGATGCGCATCCTCGACACCCGCGAGGGGATCGGCACGCCCTCGACCACGCGCGTCGGTCCAGGTGGCACCGTCGACCTGCAGGTCTCCGGGGCGGGCGGCATCCCGGCCGGCGCCACCGCGGTCGCCCTCACCGTCACCGCGGTGGCCGCCAGCACCGCCACGGACGTGCGCGTCTACCCGTCCGTCAGCGACACCGCCACCGTGCCGCTGGTCAGCAACCTCAACGCCCGGCCCGGCCCCCCGGTCCCGAACGTCGTCGTGGTCGGGCTCGACCCGTCGGGCAAGGTACGGCTGCGCAACGCAGCGGGTGAGGTCCACCTGCTCGCCGATGTGGCCGGCTACTACGACGCCAGCAGCACCGGATCGCTGTTCCGGGCCGTCAGCCCGCGTCGCATCCTCGACACCCGCATCCGGCTCGGCACGACGTCCAGCACCCCGACCCGCATCGGGGCCGGCCAGTCGGTGCTGCTGCGGGTCGGCGGCGTCCCCGAGGTGCCCCTCCGCGCTGCGGCCGCCGTCCTCAACGTGACCGGCGTGGGGGCCTCGTCGAGCACCGACGTGCGTGTCTACCCGGGCTCCGCGACGAGCACCCCGGTCGTGTCCAACCTCAACCTGGGGACGGGTCAGACGGCTGCCGACCTCGTCGTCGGGAAGCTCGGCACGGGCACCTCCACCGGGCTCGTGCGACTGCGGAACGCCAGCGGGACGGTGGCCCTGCTCGCCGACGTCGCCGGCTGGTTCGGGCCCGCCGCGTAGCCCGAGCGCACGACCGCGGCCCGGCCCCCCCCGAGGAGCAGGGGACCGGGCCGCGGGGGCGTTCGGGGGGCTACTCGCCCGCGTCGTCGATCCAGGCCATCATCGGGCGCAGCTTCGCGCCGACGACCTCGATCGGGTGGTCGGCGCCGGTCTTGCGGAACGCTGCCATCTCCTGGCCGCCGTTCTCGTCGTCGGCGATGAGGCGCTTGGTGAAGGTGCCGTCCTGGATCTCGGCGAGCACCTGCTTCATTGCCTTCTTGGTCTCGGCCGTGATGATGCGCGGTCCGGTGACGTAGTCCCCGAACTCGGCGGTGTCCGAGATCGACCAGCGCATCTTGCCGATGCCGCCCTCGTACATGAGGTCGACGATCAGCTTGAGCTCGTGCAGGCACTCGAAGTACGCGACCTCGGGCTGGTAGCCCGCCTCGATGAGGACCTCGAAGCCGGTCTGCACCAGCGCTGGCGCGCCACCGCACAGGACGGCCTGCTCGCCGAACAGGTCGGTCTCGGTCTCCTCGGTGAAGGTCGTCTTGAGCACGCCGGCCTTCGTGCCGCCGATGCCCTTCGCGTACGACAGCGCCAGCTGCAGCGCCTGTCCGGACGCGTCCTGCTCGACGGCGACCAGGCACGGGACGCCACGGCCGTCGACGAACTGGCGGCGCACGAGGTGGCCCGGGCCCTTCGGAGCGACCATGGCGACGTCGACGCCGGCGGGCGGGGTGATCAGGCCGAAGCGGATGTTCAGGCCGTGGCCGAAGAACAGCGCGTCGCCGTCCTTGAGGTTGGGCGCGACGTCGGTCTCGTACAGCTTCCGCTGCACGGTGTCCGGCGCCAGGATCATGATGACGTCGGCCTCGGCGGCGGCCTCCGCGGGGGTGACGACGCGCAGGCCCTCCTGCTCGGCCTTCGCGCGGCTCCGACTGCCCTCGGGCAGGCCGACGCGGACGTCGACACCGGAGTCGCGCAGGGACAGCGCGTGGGCGTGGCCCTGGCTGCCGTAGCCGAGGACGGCCACCTTCTTCGAAGTGATGAGGCCGAGGTCGGCGTCGTCGTCGTAGTAGATCTCGGCCATCAGGTGGAGCTCTCCTTCATCGGGGTGGGGTCTTGCGGGTCGAGAAGTGCGTCGCGGCGGAGCCGCGCTCAGGAAGCACTGCGCAGGCGCGGCTCGGCGCCGGTCATCGACCGCGAGCCGCGGGCGACGGCGACCATGCCGCTCTGCACGAGCTCGCGGATGCCGAAGGGCTCGAGCACGCGGATCAGCGCGTCCAGCTTGTCGCTCGTGCCGGTCGCCTCGATGGTCACGGCGTCGGAGGCGACGTC
>JBKJQM010000166.1:0-3864 GCA_046594005.1 Mycobacteriales bacterium | reverse complement strand
GAGCAGGGCGCCCAGGATCGCGCCCGCAGCGACGCCGTCGACGGCGCTGTGGTGGACCTTGATGACGACGGCGACGCGCCCGCCCTCGAGGCCCTCCACGACCATGACCGCCCACAGCGGGACGGCGCGGTCGAGCTGCTTGCCGGCGAAGTCCGCGACGACGCCGGCGAGCTCCGACATGCCGCCGGGCGCCGGGCAGTCGGCCTTGCTCAGGTGCCGGTCGACGTCGACGTCGTGCACGTCCACCCACACCGGGTGGTGCAGCCGCAGGGCGGACGGCAGGAGCCGACGGCGGAAGACGGGGACCAGCGGGATGCGCTCGCGCAGCAGGTCGCGGACCGCCGTCGACGACCACCCGTGCGGCGCCGTGGAGGGGTCCACGATGAGGGTGCCCAGGACGTGCATGTGCATCGAGGGCGTCTCGAAGTAGAGGAAGGTGGCGTCGAGACCGCTCAGAGGGTGCACGCGCACAACGTAGGCACAAGCAGGGCGGAATGCGCCCCTCTTCGTGGTCTCGGGCAGGATCGCCCCGTGCCCGTCGTCTTCCTGGTCCTCAGCGCCCTGGCCCTGGCCTACGGCGTCAACGCGACGCGGCCGGTGCGCTGGACGCCGCTGGTGCTGCCGTCCTTCTTCGCCGCCTGGCTCACCGCCGAGCTGGCGCCGCAGCTGCTCGTCGCCCTGGTCGCCGGCGTCGTCGCGGCCGTGCTGCTCGGCGGTCTGGACGGCTGGCCGGGCTGGGTCGCCCTCGCGCTCTGCACGGTGCAGGCCGTCCTGCTGCTGCGGATGGCCGCCGGTGCGCAGCGCGCCGCGGACGTCGCCGACGAGGCCCTGAAGGGCTGGCCGGACGCCGCCGACGGACCCGGCCCGGACGGCGGACCCGACGTCACCAAGGGCCTGCGCCGGTGGTTCCCGCCGATGGCGTTCCGGCACCCGGACGTCGAGCGGGTGGTCGACGTCCGTTACGGGCAGGACAGCCCGCGCAACCGCCTCGACGTCTACCGCCACCGGGAGCACCCGACCGGCTGCCCGACCCTGCTGCAGGTGCACGGCGGCGGCTGGGTGATCGGCGACAAGCGCGAGCAGGGCCGCCCGCTCATGCTGCAGCTGGCCTCGCGCGGCTGGGTGTGCTTCGCCCCCAACTACCGGCTCAGCCCCCGGGCGACGTTCCCGGACCACCTCGTCGACGTGAAGCGGGCACTGGCCTGGGTGCGCGAGCACGGTCACGAGTACGGCGCCGACCCCGGTTTCCTCGTCATCACCGGCGGTTCGGCCGGCGGCCACCTGGCGGCCCTCGCGGCGCTGACGCAGAACGACCCGGAGTACCAGCCGGGGTTCGAGGACGCCGACACTCGCGTGTCCGGCTGCGTGCCGTACTACGGCGTCTACGACATCGTCGGCGAGACCGGCACCAAGGCGGCGCGCTTCCGGTCTGCGCGGCTCATGGCGAAGCTGGTGCTCAAGACCCGCGACCCGGATGCGTTCGCCAAGGCGTCACCGATCGAGCGCGTGCGCGCGGACGCACCGCCGTTCATGGTCGTCCACGGCCGCAACGACACGCTGGTCCCCGTCGAGGAGGCCCGGCTGTTCGTCGAGCGGCTGCGGGCCGTCTCGTCCGAGCCGGTGCTGTACGTCGAGCTGCCCGGCACGCAGCACGCCTTCGACGTCTTCCCGTCCGTCCGCTCCGCCCACGTCGTGCGCGCGGTGGAGCGGTTCGTGGAGCTGCTCCGGGCTAGGGACTCCGCAGCACGAGCTCGTGCATCGGACGCGAGCTGATGTCGTCGAGGTCGGCGTAGCCCGGCAGGTCGTGCATGTTCTGCGCGAACGCGTCCTCGCCGCCGAACAGGCGCGCCGGGTCGGTGTAGTCGGCCACCTCCCGGAAGCGCTCGACGACGATCGCGCGCACCGGCGGTGACCCGTCGGTCAGCGCCCGCACCACGGTGTCGCGCACGTACGTCCACCGTCGTGGGTGCAGCGCGCCGGAGTGCGGCGTGTGCACCTCGTGCCAGCCGTGCAGGAACTCCTGCTCGCTCAAGCGGTCCGGCTTGGGGAACCACGTGACGTGGCTGATACCGGGGCTCTGCAGGCCGTCCGCCCAGTCGCGGTCGGTCAAGGGCTGCGGCTCGGACTCGGTGACGAGGTAGCCGTCCAGCCGCTCGGCCAGGGGCGCGAGCGCCTGCTCGAGCGGCGTGCGGTCGTCGTACGACGCCACCCAGACCTGCACGAGCGCCGCAAGCCGCGCGCCCTGGCCCAGCAGGATCGACGGGCGAGGGACGTCGGCGTCGGTGTCGCCGATCTGGACCGTCAGCCCTCGCACGCCGGAGCGCTCGAGCTGCCCGGTGCAGGCAGCGACGAGGCGCTCGCGGTCGGCGGTGCCCCAGAGCAGGTAGTCCAGCTTCTCCACGACGTCTGCTCGAGCTACCGCGAGACCAGTCCGCGGCCGGTGACCAGCGGCAGGTCCAGCGCGGTGAGCAGTCCCGGGGGAGCCGCCACGACGGCGGGCACCGCGTTGACCAAGCGCATCGCGGTCGCCTTGAGACCGGCGGTGTTGTGGTCGCCGTCGCTGCCGAGCAGCTGCAGGTCGACGGTGTAGTTCGGCTCACCGGTCACGACGACCCGGTAGCAGCCGTGTCCGGCCGGCTGGGGCCAGTCCGGGCCGATGTCGTCGCGCAGCCGGGTGACGTGCTCCAGCACGACGACGGCGCGGCCGCCGCGCATGCCGCGCACCTCGAAGTGCAGCCCTGCGACGGTGCCGGCCTCGACCGGCCCGGCGTCGATGTCGAACGCCTCCGGCGCGGGCAGCCGCTCGTACCACTCCTCGACGGCGTCCAGCTCCACGTCCAGTCCGGCCGCGATCTGCCGGACGACGCTGCCCCAGGCCATCGACAGGACGCCCGGCTGCAGCAGCATCGGCACGTCGTCCATGGACCGGCCCAGGCCCATGATGTCGAAGACGATCGGCGCGCTGTTGTAGGTCGCGTAGTTGAGGACCTCCATGCAGCGCACCTCGTCGATGCGCTCGGAGATGCTGGTGACGGCCAGCGGCAGCCAGTCGTTGGCGAAGCCGGGGTCGATGCCGTTCACCCAGATCGACGCGCCGCCGGCAAGAGCCGCCTCGCGCACCGGCTCGCTCATGGACGGGGGCACCACGCCGTCCGGGAACTGCAGGAACACCGGGCCGCTGGACACGACGTTGATGCCCGCGCGCAGGAAGCGCTGCAGGTCCTCCAGCGCCTCGAACAGCCGGTCGTCGGCGATGGCGGAGTGCAGGACGACGTCGGGCTGCAGGGCGAGCAGCGCGTCCGCGTCACTGGTGGCGAGCACGCCCAGGTCGCGGTCCAGCCCGGCGAGGCGCCCGGCGTCCTGCCCGACCTTGGCGGGGTTGGAGACCCACAGTCCGACGAGCTCGAGGTCCGGGCGCGCGTCGATCCCGGCGATGACGTGCCGCCCGACGTTGCCGGTGCTCCAGGCGACGACCCGGATCATCGCGTCTCCGTGAGGTCCGGCAGGCCCATGTCGAGGTTCGGGGCGTCGATGCCGCCGTCCACCTCGAGCACCTTGCCGGTGATGTAGCCGCCGGCCGGTGAGGCGAGGAACAGCACGGTGGCGGCGATCTCGTCGGGGTCGCCGATGCGGCGCAGAGGCGTGCCGTCCTCCATCGCCTTCACCAGTCCCTCGTCACCGGTGACGATCTCGAGCGCTGAGGTGGCGATGGACCCGACCGCGATGGCGTTCACGCGCACCCGCGGTGACAGGTCGCGAGCCGCGAGCCGGGTCCAGTGCGACAGCGCGGCCTTGGCCGTCCCGTACGCCAGGTAGCCGCGTCCGGTCACCCGCCCGATGACGGAGGAGATGTTCACGACCGAC
>JBKJQM010000023.1:0-8853 GCA_046594005.1 Mycobacteriales bacterium | reverse complement strand
CCGGGCTCACGCACTCGTTCGGGCTGCGCGACGCGGTGCTGGCCGGCGGCGGGTGGGACCCGGCCGCGACACGCCTCGAGGTCGCCCGCGCCGACACCGCGCCCGGCCGCCGCACGGCCCTGGCCGCCCTCGTTCGGCGCGCACCTGCCCTGGTCGTCGTCCCGGACCGCGAGCGCGCCGACCGGGTCGTCGCCGGACTGCGCGCCGACCGGCTGCGAGCCGCTGTCTGGGCACCGCCGCCGCTGCGGGCCTCCCGCGCTGCGGAGGCCGTCGGCGCGTGGCGCAGCCGCCGCCTCGACGCCCTCGTCGTCCCCGCCGGCGAGCTGCCGCCGCTCGGCCGGTCCCGGTTGCGGCTGCTGGTGGGCGGGGCCGTCGCGGACCCGGAGCAGTGGCGCGACCTCGTCGCGCGGCTCGACCCCGAGACGGCGGTGCTGCTGGTCGAGCCGGGCAGCGCCGAGGCGGTCCACGCGCTGGCCGCCGCGCCCGGGTGCCGCCGGGCCGCGCTGCTGGCGCCGTACGGCGAGCCGGTCGAGGTGCCGTGCGGGCGCTGCGACGTCTGCGCGCCGGCGCCGTGACGCCTGCCGCGCTTCCCCGCGCGCCTGTCGGAGCCCAGCACTAGCGTCGCCCCGAGCCCTCATCCCAGCCCCCGCTGCCTGCTCCCGGAGAACCGTGTCCGCTCCCGCTCCCGCCCCCGACGCCCCGCCCACGACCGCCGGCCCCGAGCACGCCACCCGACCGTTCCTGGTCCTCGGGATCGTGCTGACGGCCGTGTTCGTGCAGCTGCTCGACATCTCGATCGTCAACGTGGCGATCCCGTCGATCCAGACCGACCTCGGGGCGGACGCCGCGTCGATCCAGCTCGTGCTGGCCGGCTACCAGCTCGCCTTCGCCTGCACGCTGATCACCGCGGCCCGGCTCGGCGACATCCGGGGGCGGCGCAAGCTCTTCCTCAGCGGCATGGTCGTCTTCACGGTCGCCTCGCTGCTGTGCGGGCTGGCCCCGGAGCCAAGCACGCTCGTGCTCGCCCGGATCGTGCAGGGCCTCGGCAGCGGGCTGATGTTCCCGCAGGTGCTGGCGGTCATCCAGGTCACCTTCTCGCCGCAGGACCGCGGCCGGGCCTTCGGCATCTTCGGCGCCACGATCGGCCTCGCGACCATCTGCGGCCCGCTCGTCGGCGGGCTGCTGCTCAAGGCCGACCTGTTCGGCACCGACTGGCGGGCCATCTTCCTGGTCAACGTCCCGGTCGGGATCGCCGCGCTGGTGCTGGCGATCCGGGAGCTGCCCGAGTCCAAGGCGCCGGACGCCCCACGGCTGGACCTGCGCGGCGCCGGCCTCGTCACCCTCGGCCTGCTGCTGCTGATCTTCCCGCTGACCGAGGGCCGTCAGCGCGGCTGGCCGGCCTGGATCTGGGTGATGCTCGCCCTGAGCGTCCCGGTGCTCGCCGCCTTCGTCGTGCTCCAGCGTCGCAAGACCCGCGAGGACTCCGACCCGCTGGTGCTCATGACGCTGTTCCGCAACCAGAGCTTCCAGGCCGGGACGCTGCTGTCCTCGGTGTTCTTCCTCGGCATCGCGCCGTTCTTCTTCGCCTTCTCGCTCTACCTGCAGGTCGGCCTCGGCTTCACCCCGCTGCACTCTGGGCTGACGACGCTGCCGTTCGCGATCGGCTCGGGCCTGGCCTCCTCGCGGTCGGACGGGCTCGCGCAGCGGCTGGGCCGGCGGGTGCTGCTGATCGGCTGCCTGCTGCTGGCGGTGAGCATGCTCGCACTGGTCGGCGTGCTGGACGCCGTGGGCACCGACCTCGTCAGCTGGCAGGTGGCGCCGGTGCTGTTCACCGCCGGCCTCGGCCTCGGCCTGTTCATCGCCCCGCTGTCCAACATCGTGCTGTCCGGCATCTCCGGCCGAGAGACCGGCAGCGCCTCCGGGGTCCTGTCGACCCTGCAGCAGGTCGGCGGTGCGCTGGGTGTCGCGGTGATCGGCGTCCTGCTGTTCGGCCTGCTCGGGGGTCAGGCGGCGGCTGCCGCCGAGCACCAGTCCGGACCGCTGCGCGACCAGCTCGTCGCGGCCGGGGTCCCCGCGGGCCAGGCCGACACCGCCGTGGACCGCTTCCGGGACTGCTTCGAAAGACGCGCCGAGTCCGGCGACCCGTCCGCGACACCGAAGGGGTGCGAGCCCCAGGCCGGACCCGCGGCGCCGCTGTTCGCCGCCGCGGCACGCTCCGCCACCGCCGACGACTACCAGTACTCCATCGAGCGCACCCTGCTGTTCGAGGTCCTGGTGTTCGGCACCGCCGCCCTGCTGGTCCGGCGGCTGCCGAACCCGCGGCGGGTCAGCGCCGACGCTTCCGGAGGGCCGTCTGGAGGGCCTCGCCCAGACCCCGGGTCTCACGCCGGTTGAGCTCGGCGCCGGCGACCGCGCCGGCCAGGAAGGGCGCCATCGTCGAGACGTTGCGGGCCAGCCGGCGGGCGACCCGGCGGCGGAGCTGCTGGCGCGCCGCCGCCCCGAGGACGGCGCTGAGGTCCGGCGCCAGGCCGGCCGGGTCCACCGGGACGCGGGCTGCCCAGGACGCCAGGTAGGCGGCCGCCACCTGCGGCGCCGGCCCCAGGGGCGCCGCCCCGTGCACGACGTGCAGCTCGGCCACGAGCTTGAGCTCCACCGCGACGACGGCCACCGTCTCGGCGGCCAGCTGCAGCGGCGCCGCCAGCAGGGTGGGCGGCGCTGCGAGCTGCACCGCGGCCAGGGCGCCACCGGCGGCGCCCACCCCCGCGGTCGCCCGCGCGGCGGAGCGGATCAGGGCCTCGGCGAGCTCGTCGCCGGTGAGGCCGCCGTGGTGGTCGCGCAGCGTGGCGAGGTCCCGCACCGGGACGTGCGGCGCCAGGTCGGCGACGACGTCGGCCAGGAAGCGCCCGGTCAGCGCGGCCCGCGCGCCGGCCGATCGCACGCCCCCGGCGAGCAGACCTGTCAGCTGCGCGAGCAGCCGCCCGCGCTCGCGACCGTCGAGGTCCCCGTCGGACAGCCGGCCGACGACCTCGCCGACCTCCTCGCGCCGGACCAGCTCACCGCTCATGGGTGCGCCGTCCCCCGACGGGGCTAGGCGCACTCCTTGCAGATGAGCCGGCCGCCCTCGTCGCTGTCGAGCTGGCTGCGGTGGTGCACCAGGAAGCAGCTGCTGCAGGTGAACTCGTCGCTCTGCTTCGGCAGGACGCGGACGGTGAGCTCCTCGCCGGACAGGTCGGCCCCGGGGAGCTCGATCGCCTCGTTGAGGTCTGCCTCGTCGACGTCGACGCTGCTGGACTGCGCCTCGGCGCGACGCGCCTTGAGCTCCTCGAGGCTGTCCTCGGGCTCGTCTGCGTCGGACCGCCGGGGCTGGTCGTAGTCGGTGGCCATGCTGGGCCCTCCTCGGGGTCGTTCGTTCTTCGACGTCGCGGGCACAACGCGCGGAGGACCCGGCTTGTGCCCGTGCGTCTCGGACGGCTCGACGGGCCGCCGGGGTCCGTCCGAGCGCCAGAGGGTAGCGGGCGCGACGGGCGGCTCCCCCGACGGCGGCGTGAGTCGTTGATCACGCGGGTGGCCCGGCCGCCATGACCCTGCGGGCGGCGCTGGAGAGCGAGTTCGGGGCTCAGCGGGGCGAGGTCATCCGCGCGAAGGTCCAGAACTCCTGGGTCGCGTCCACCGCGTCACCGGGCTCGGTCCAGCGGTGCCCGTAGCCCTTGAGCTCGCGCACGGTGATGGAGCTGCCGGGCGCTGCGCCGGCGATGCTCGGCACCGGCCGGACGTACGCCTGGAGCCGCTTCGAGAACCGCTCGCCCAGGAAGGGCACCGCGGTGTCCTTCTCCCCGTGGATGTGCAGGGCCCGGATCGGCCCCGCGCACTTCGGGATCTCGAGGGTGCCGCTCATCACGCCGACGGTGTCGACGAGATCGGGCCGGGCGCAGGCGAAGCGGTAGGCCATCATCGCGCCGTTGCTGAAGCCGACCACCGAGATCCGTCCCACGCCGCGCCCGCGCAGGTCGGCGACGAGCTCGGTGAGGAAGGCGACGTCGTCGACCTCCTGCGTCACCGCCTCGCCGCAGCAGAGCCCGGCGTTGAAGGACCGCTTGATCCCGACCGGGTAGGCCACCAGCACCCCGTCGCGGTCGGCGAGCGCGTCGAAGCCGGTGCTCTTCGCGGCGTCCGCCGGGTCGGACAGCAGCCCGTGGACGACGATCATCGCGGGCCGGCCGTCGACGAGGCGGGGTGCGCGGCGCACGACCGCTGGGGTGTGCAGGACGTACGCCCGGCCGCTGCTCAGCACCACCCGGCCGTCGCTGGCGGTCGTCACGGGGTCCAGCGCACCCGCCAGCGGCGCGATGCTGGAGGCACCGAGGACCATCAGCAGCAGGGTGAGCGCCAGGGTCGCCCGGCGCGGCCAGCGCAGCCCGTTCGGCAGTCCCCTCACACCGACCAGTCTCCCACGGTCAGGACGTGCCGTAGGCACCGAACAGCAGCTCGGTGAGCTCGTGCACGAGGGCGGAGCGTGAGACGTCCGGCGTGTCGAGCCACCAGTCGCCCGCCGCCTGGACCATCCCGACGATGCCGTGCGCCCAGGCGCCCGCCCGGACCGCCGGGACGTCCAGCTCGCGCGCGATGCCGTCGGCGAGCAGCGCGGACAGCGTGCGGGTGAAGGTGCGGACCTTGGCCGACGCCGTCTCGCCGGCGTCGGGTCGTACGAGGAAGCGGTAGACCTGCGGCTCCTGCTCGATGGCGCTCAGGTAGGCGTCGACGGTCCGCTCGACCCGGTCACGCCGGTCGCGCCCGGCCTCCAGCGCGGCTTGCAGCTGCGCGAGCAGCCGGCCGGTGTAGCGCTCGGCGAGGGCCTCGTGCAGGCCGCCCTTGTCGCCGAAGTGCCGGTACAGCACCGGTTTGGTGATCCCGGCCTCGGCGGCGATGGTGGCCATCGAGGCGGCCGGCCCGTCGCGGCGGACGATGCGGTCGGCCGCGTCGAGCAGCGCCTTGCGGCGCGCCGCCCGGTCCGGGGACCGGACCGGGCCGGCGGCGACGGAGGTCATGACGCCGACTACGGGCGTGTGCCCATGGTCCCGTTCGCTCCGCTCACGGGCTCCTGACACGTCCCGTTCGCTCCGCTCACGGGATCTGGTGGCCGGAGATGGCGCGGCTGATGATGAGGCGCTGGATCTCGCTGGTGCCCTCGAAGATCGTGTAGATCTTCGCGTCGCGGTGCCAGCGCTCGACGGGGTACTCGCGGGTGTAGCCGTTGCCGCCCAGGATCTGGATGGCCTTCTCGGTCACCTCGACCGCGGTCTCACCGGCGAACAGCTTGCTCATCGAGCCCTCGCCTGCGGTGAACGGGATGTTGTTCTTCCCCATCCAGGCGGCGCGCCAGACGAGCAGGCGGCTGGCGTCGAGCTTGGTCTTCATGTCGGCGAGCATGAACGCGATGCCCTGGTTCTCGACGATCGGGCGGCCGAACTGCTCGCGCGTCTTGGCGTACTCGAGGGCGTACTCGTAGGCGGCGCGGGCGATGCCGACCGCCTGCGCGCCGACAGCCGGGCGCGAGGCTTCGAAGGTGGCCATGGCGGCCTGGCCGCCCTTGACGCGGGTGCGCTCGAGCTTCTCGCCGCGGGCGAGGGCGGCGGCGCGCTCGCGGGCGCGGGCCAGCCGCTCGTCGAGCTTGGACTTCTCGCCCAGCAGGGCCGAGCCCGGCAGCACCAGGTCGTCGAGGATGACCTCGCTGGTGTGGCTGGCGCGGATGCCGTGCTTCTTGAACTTCTGGCCCTGCGACAGGCCCTTGCCCTTGAACTCCGGGCCGACGACGAAGGACGCCTGGCCGCGGGCCTTCAGCGCCGGGTCGACCGCCGCGACGACGACGTGCACGTCGGCGATGCCGCCGTTGGTGATCCAGGTCTTGACGCCGTTGAGCGTCCAGGTGTCGGCCGCCTCGTCGTACACGGCCGTCGTCTTCATGCTCGACACGTCGGAGCCGGCGTTCGGCTCGGACACCGCGAGGGCCGCGAGCTTGACGTCGTTCTCGTCGCCGAAGCACTGCGGGACCCACTCGCCGATCTGGTCGAGGGTGCCGTTGGACAGGATGCCGGCCACGCCGAGCGTGGTGCCGACGATCGACAGGCCGATGCCGGCGTCGCCCCAGAACAGCTCCTCCATCGTGATGGGGAGGCTGATGCCGGTCTCGTCGCCCCAGCTGCTGGCGAAGAAGTCGAGGGAGTAGATGCCCGCCTTGGCGGCTTCCTGGATGACCGGCCAGGGCGTCTCCTCGCGCTCGTCCCACTCCGAGGCGGCCGGGCGGATGACATTCTCCGCGAACTCGTGCAGCCACTTCTGCAGGGTCGTCTGGTCCTCGTTGAGCTCGAGGCTGAAGCCAGTCATGCGGCGCTCCTGGGGTTGGGTGTTACCCACGGTAACACTCGATGACCCAGCCGCAGCGCGACCCTCCTCACAGTCGCCAGGCCTTGACGTGTGTTACTGGCAGTAACACCCTGAGGCCATGGCAACCGTCTCCTGGAACGAGCTCCTCGTGCACGGCAACGCGGTGTCCTACGCCGAGGCCGGCGCCGACACCGGTGGCCCCGTCGTGGTCCTGGTGCACGGCATCGCCTCCCGCGCCGAGCAGTGGCAGGAGGTCATGTCCCGCCTCGGCGAGACCTGCCATGTGATCGCCCCCGACCTGCTGGGCCACGGCCGCTCGGCCAAGCCGCGCGGCGACTACTCCCTCGGCGCGCACGCCTGCGGCATCCGCGACCTGCTCGCCGGGCTCGGCCACGACCGCGTCTCGCTGGTCGGACACTCCCTCGGCGGCGGCGTCGCGATGCAGTTCGCCTACCAGTTCCCCGAGCGCGTCGAGCGACTCGCCCTCGTCTGCTCCGGCGGGCTGGGCAAGGAGGTCAGCGTCTTCCTGCGGGCGGCCACGCTGCCCGGCGCTGAGCTGGTGCTGCCGCTGCTGGCCGGCTCCTGGGTCCGCTCGGGCGCCGGCAAGGTCGGGCAGCTGCTCGGCAAGGCCCGCGTGACCCTGCCCAAGGGCTTCGAGGAGTGCATGGTCGGCTTCGCCTCGCTCGGCGACCGCGGCACCCGTGAGGCCTTCGTCCACACCGCCCGCAGCGTCCTCGACCCGGCCGGTCAGCGCGTCGACGCCCGCGACCGGCTCTACCTGGCTGCCGACCTGCCGCTGTTCGTCGTCTGGGGCCGCAAGGACGCCATCATCCCCGTCGCACACGGCGTGGAGCTCGCGCGGTCGGTGCCCGGCACCCGCCTCGAGGTCTTCGAGCAGTCCGGCCACTTCCCGCACCTCACCGAGCCGGGCCGGCTGGCCGAGGTGCTCGCCCAGTGGGTCCGCACCACCGAGCCGGTCCGCCTCGACCCGCAGACCCTCACCGACCGGATCCGTCAGCCCGCCTAGGCCGTGCTCCTGCCCTCGGGCTCGCGCGAGCGCACCGGGCTCGGCGCGTCGGGCGCCCGCTCGATCGCGGCCTTCGCCTCCGCGAGCGAGCTGCCGGGCGAGCACGGCGCTCCCTGCTCGCGGCCCTGACCGCCGCCGGCGTACGCCTGCACGAACGCCAGCAGCCGCGGGTCATCGGCGCGGTCGACCTGCAGCTGGGCGTCCCACGTGGACGCCATGAACGCCGCCGGCTGACCCGGATAGGGCGAGACGAGGACGTACGACGGCTTGGCGCGCCGCAGACCGGCAAGCGTCGCGACGTCCGCCGACGAGGCACCCGGCAGGTAGGTGAGCCACACCGCCCCGTGCTCCTCGGAGTGCAGCGCGAACTCCTCCGGGACCGGTTCGTCGTAGACCCCGCACTCCAGCCAGCCCGTGGTGCCCTGCTCGTCACGTGGCACCCAGTGCGTGCCGTACGCCGGGGGCTTCTGCTCGTACGTCTGGTCCCTCGGCTCGTGGGCCGGGCGCGCGTACGTCCATGTCTGGACGCCCTCGATCGCCGCGCCGGCCGCCGGGTCGGGCGACGCGGAGGTGACCACGCCGCCGGAGGCACCTGGCGCCGGGTCGCTGCCCGCCGAGCAGCCGGCCAGCAGCAGCAAGGACAGGACGGCGAGGGTGGTGCGGCGCATCCCGACACGCTAGGCCGCAGCGGCTGTGGGAACGTCCGCTGCATGGACGTCATGTACACCGCCGCTGCCACCGCTCGAGGCGGACGGGAGGGCGAGGTCGTCAGCGACGACGGCGTCCTCGACCTGTCCCTGACCCTGCCGAAGGAGCTCGGCGGCCCCGGCGGCGACCACACCAACCCGGAGCAGCTGTTCGCCGCCGGCTACTCGGCCTGCTTCCACTCAGCCGTCAAGCGGATCGCCGGCCAGCAGAAGGTCGACGTGGCGGGCTCGTCCATCACGGCCCGCGTCGGGCTCGGCCTCGACGACCAGGGCTTCGGCCTCGCGGTCACCCTGGTCGGCGAGTTCCCGACCCTGGACGCCGCCACAGCGCAGCGGCTGATGCACGAGGCGCACCAGGTCTGCCCGTACAGCCGGGCCACCCGCGGCAACGTCGAGGTCCAGCTCGAGCTCGCCTGACCCCTGCCGCCCCCGCTCGCCCCCGCTCGCCCCCGCCCCCGCCCCCGGCCCCACCCCGTCGCGATGATCTTCCGCATCTGGTCAGCGACACGCCGCTTGGGGTCAACCCTCTGTTGCAACGCCGACGGGGAGGTTGCTGGTGCCGGGTAAGCGCTTGACGTTCGAGGATCGGGTCAGGATCGAGGTGCTCTGGCAGCAGGGCCACTCGTTTCCGGAGATCGCCGTGGTGATTGGGCGTGACCGTACGACGGTGTGGCGTGAGGTCACGCGGAACAACTCCTACCGGCACGGGATCAAGAACCCGGCTCGCAGTACTCAGGG
>JBKJQM010000213.1:0-2887 GCA_046594005.1 Mycobacteriales bacterium | reverse complement strand
GAGCGCCTACCGACACGTGGGCGCCGTGGGTGAAGCCGGCGACCTCGAAGTCGAGCTCGCCGAGCCGGCTCGCCGACTCACGCGACAGACGCACATCGGTGCAGGGGGCGCGCAGTGAGTAGCGCAGGCCGCGGACGTTGAACAGCGCGTCACCGGTGACCAGCACCCCGGTCGAGGTGTGCAGGAACGAGCAGTGGCCGGGGGTGTGGCCCGGGGTGTGCACCACCGTGAGCCCGCCACCGACCGGTAGGACGGCGCCGTCGGTGAACGTGTCGTCGACGTCAACGGGAGTGAAGCTGCCCGCTGGCAGCCGGGCCAGCAGCCGGCCGCCCCTGGTCGCGTGGTCCGGGGTCGGCATGCGTCCCTCGCGCAGGTAGACGGCCTCGCGCTCATGCGCCCACACCGCGCTGCCTGTCGCCGCAGCCACGGCCTTGGCGCCTCCGGCGTGGTCGTTGTGGGCATGGGTGAGCAGCAGGTGGGTGAGGTCCTCCCGCCGGCGCCCGAGCGCCGCTAACGCGGCCAGGATCGCCTTGGGTGCGCGCTTGGTCCCTGCGTCGAGCAGTACCAACGACCCGTCCGGCCCGGCGAACAGGAAGCTGTTGATCAGGTCGAAGGGTGCGGTCGGCAGGCGCCAGACGCCGTCGGCGAGCTGCGTCACGGTCATCGGCTCACCTGTCTTCCTGATCGTCGCGGAACGCTCCAGCCTAGTGCCGGCACCGGGACCGACCCCCGGCCCTACGATGAGGCAGGGCGGCCTGTGGACGACGTGGTCCCGCGGCGCCCGCGCGTCTCGGAGGTCCCTCCCGTGCAGGTCACCGACCACGTCATCGACCTCGTCGGCGGTACTCCGCTGGTGCGGCTGCACAAGGTCACCGCCGGGCTCAGCGCCCAGGTGCTGGCCAAGGTCGAGTACTTCAACCCCGGCGGCTCGGTCAAGGACCGCATCGCGCTGGCGATGGTGGAGGACGCCGAGCGCTCCGGTGCGCTGCAGCCCGGCGGGGTCATCGTCGAGCCGACCAGCGGCAACACCGGGGTCGGACTGGCGCTGGTCGCGCAGAAGAAGGGCTACACCTGCGTGTTCGTGTGCCCGGACAAGGTGGCCCGGGACAAGATCGACGTCCTGCGGGCGTACGGCGCGCGGGTCGAGGTGTGCCCGACGGCGGTCGACCCCGAGGACCCGCGGTCCTACTACTCGGTCAGCGACCGGCTGGCGCGCGAGATCCCGGGCGCCTGGAAGCCCGACCAGTACTCCAACCCCGCCAACCCGCGCGCCCACTACCTCTCGACCGGGCCCGAGGTGTGGGAGCAGACCGACGGGCGGGTGACGCACTTCGTGGCGGGCGCCGGCACGGGCGGGACGCTCGGCGGCGTCGGCCGCTACCTCAAGGAGCAGTCCGAGGGCCGCGTGCAGGTCATCGGTGCGGACCCCGTGGGCTCGGTCTACTCGGGCGGTGACGGTCGGCCGTACCTCGTCGAGGGCGTGGGCGAGGACTTCTGGCCGACGACGTACGACGCGTCCGTGCCCGACGCGATACTGGCCGTCAGCGACCGCGACTCCTTCGCGATGACCCGCCGGCTGGCCCGCGAGGAGGGGCTGCTGGTCGGCGGGTCCTGCGGCATGGCGGTGGTGGCAGCCCTGCGGGTGGCCGCCGAGGCGGGGCCGGACGCGGTGGTGGTCGTCCTGTTGCCGGACGGCGGGCGCGGCTACCTGTCGAAGATCTTCAACGACGAGTGGATGGCCGACTACGGCTTCCTGCACGCCGACGCCGGCACCACCACGGTCGCCGACGTCATGGCCAGCAAGTCCCACGACGGCCCCCTGCCGTCCTTCGTGCACACGCACCCGACCGAGACGGTGCGCGAGGCGATCGACATCCTGCGGGAGTACGGCGTCTCGCAGATGCCGGTCGTGCGGGCCGAGCCGCCGGTCATGACCGCCGAGATCGTCGGCGCCGTCCACGACCGCGACCTGCTCGACGCGCTGTTCACCGGGCGGGCCCAGCTCGCCGACCGCCTGGCCGACCACATGGCCTCGCCGCTGCCGATGGTCGGTGCCGGCGAGTCGGTGCAGGCCGCGATGGTGGCGCTCGAGAAGGCCGACGCCGCCGTGGTCGTGGCCGACGGTCGGCCGACCGGCGTCCTCACCCGCCAGGACGTGCTGGCCTTCCTGTCCGGCTGAGCCGTCAGGCGGTGGCGGGCACCTGGCCGCGCCACCAGGCGACGGTGTCGGCCCAGGTGCGCTCGAGCGGCGTCGCCTCGACGCCGAACGTCGCCGTGAAGTCCGAGCTGTCCAGGACGTACGGCCGCACGAACGAGGGGCGCATCTCCTCGAGCTCGCGCAGCTTCGGCGAGAACACCCCGGCGGCCCGCAGCGCCAGGTGCGGCAGCCGCAGGACGCGCACCGGCTCGACGCCCGAGGCGGCCGACAGCCCTCGCACCGCCTCGCGGAAGGTCACCGGCGCTGCCGTCGGCACGTGCCAGGCGCGACCCCAGGCGCGGTCGTCGGAGCCCAGGACCACCAGCGCGTCGGCGACGTCGGAGACCGACGACCAGCAGTGCGGCTGGTCGGGGTCGCCGACGTACGGCGCTGCCTTGCCGGCGAGCACCTTGGGCACGACGAGCGCACCGAGGTGCCCGCCGTCGGTGACCCGCGGGCCGACGAAGTCCGACGCGCGCGCCTCGGTCATCCGCAGGCGACCGTCGCGGTGGGCGGCCATGGCCTGCCCCCACATGGCCACCCGCACCCGGCCCTTGCGGCCGGCCGGGGACAGGGGCGTCGACTCCGTCATCGGCCCCTCGACCTGGCCGTAGCCGTAGAGGTTGCCCATCACGACCAGGCCGGCACCGGTGCGCTCCGCGGCGACGAGCAGCGCGGCGGCCATCGGCG
>JBKJQM010000027.1:0-7168 GCA_046594005.1 Mycobacteriales bacterium | reverse complement strand
CGGCGTCGTTCGGCTGGTACGCCTACGCGCCGCTGAACGACATCATCCGCAGCCCCCAGCTCGGCGCCGGGCTGTGGATCATCGGCCTGGCCACGTCCGGTCTCGGCACGATCTTGGGCGCCGTCAACTTCATCACCACGATCATCACGCTGCGGGCGCCGGGGATGACGATGTTCCGGATGCCGATCTTCACCTGGAACATCCTGGTGACCTCGATCCTGGTCCTCATGGCCTTCCCGGTCCTGACCGCAGCGCTGTTCGCCCTGCTGGCCGATCGGCACCTCGGGGCCCAGGTCTACAACGCCGACACCGGCGGAGCGATCCTCTGGCAGCACCTGTTCTGGTTCTTCGGCCATCCCGAGGTCTACATCATCGCGCTGCCCTTCTTCGGCGTGATCTCCGAGGTCATCCCGGTCTTCAGCCGCAAGCCGATGTTCGGCTACAAGGGCCTGGTCTTCGCGACCATCGGGATCGGTGCGCTGTCGCTCACGGTGTGGGCGCACCACATGTTCGTCACGGGCGCCGTCCTACTCCCCTTCTTCGCCTTCCTGAGCTTCCTGATCGCCGTTCCGACCGGGGTGAAGTTCTTCAACTGGATCGGCACGATGTGGCGCGGCCAGCTGACGTTCGAGACGCCGATGCTGTTCGCCATCGGGTTCCTCATCACGTTCCTGCTCGGCGGCCTGACCGGCGTGCTGCTCGCCAGCCCGCCGATCGACTTCCACGTCAGCGACACCTACTTCGTCGTCGCGCACTTCCACTACGTGGTGTTCGGGACGGTCGTGTTCGCCTTCTTCTCCGGCGTCTACTACTGGTTCCCCAAGCTCACGGGACGGATGATGAACGACCGGCTCGGCAAGGTGCACTTCTGGACGGTCTTCATCGGCTTCCACCTGACGTTCCTCGTCCAGCACTGGCTGGGCGCTGCGGGCATGCCTCGGCGCTACGCCGACTACGGGGCGTCGGAGGGCTTCACCACCCTCAACGCGGTGTCCTCCATCGGGGCCTTCGTCCTGGGAGCCTCCACGCTCCCCTTCATCTACAACGTGGTCGTCAGCTTCCGGCGCGGTGAACGTGCTGTCGGCGACGACCCGTGGGGCTTCGGCAACTCGCTGGAGTGGGCGACCTCGTGCCCCCCGCCCCGCCACAACTTCGTCACCATCCCGCGCATCCGTTCCGAGCGGCCGGCGTTCGACCTGCACTACCCGGATGTCGCGGGCTCGGCCGAGTTCCACGCCTCGCCCGAGGCCGGAGTCAGCCGATGAAGGTCGAGGGGTACCTGTTCGCCTTCTTCGCCGTGTTCCTCGTCCCGGTCACCGCCGTCTACTGGATCCTGTCGCAGGACCCGACCGGGACGACCTGCCTGGCGCTGTCCATCGGGCTGACGTTCATGATCGGCTACTACCTGCTGTTCACGGCGCGCCGCATGGAGGCCCGTCCGGAGGACCGGCCGGACGCCGAGATCAGCGAGGGCTCAGGGGAGGTCGGCTTCTTCCCGCCGCACTCCTGGTGGCCGATCGTGCTGGCCGCGGGCTTCGCCATCACCATGGTCGGGACCGTCATCGGCCCGTTCCTCGCGATGATCGGCGGCGGCATCCTTCTCGTCGCGATCTTCGGCTTCCTGTTCGAGTACTACGTCGGCATCAACCGCACCCAGGGTCAGACCCTGGGCTCCCTCGAGGCCATGGGCGAGTCGCCCACGAGCGTGCACAAGTTCCTCGGCGAGTAGCCACCTCGCACGATCGCCACGGCCGGCCCGCACCCGCGGGCCGGCCGTCGGCGTCCAGTCAGGTAGGACTACTCGTGCCGAGGGCCCGCCCCGTCGACAGGCTGAGCCCATGACCACTCCCGCCACCGCCCTGCGCAACACGCCCGCCTTCTTCGCCCAGGCCGCCATCTCGTTCGGCGCCGCTGCCCTGGCCGTCGGCATCGGCATCACCTACCTGCCGGTCGACCGCTGGATCCGCGGCTTCCTCGCCGTCGGCTGCCTGTTCCTCGTCAGCTCGTCCTTCACCCTGGCCAAGTGCGTGCGCGACCACCAGGAGGACTCCGAGCAGGGCCTGAACCGCGTCGACCAGCTCCGGCTGCAGGCGCTGCTGTCCGAGGGCCGCTCGCTCGCGTAGCCCAGCGGGGGAGCCGTCAACAGCGCCCTGAACGTCGTCCTGGGCGGGCAGAAGGGCACTTCCTGTGTGCTAGTTTCCGGCCGCCGCCAGACGGCGGCTCAGTCCTGGGGGGGACGCATGAACCGTTCACGCATTTCGGTGGTGGTCGTGGTCGGCGCCGCGCTGGCGCTCGCCGCCTGCGGTGACAGCACGCCGGACTCGGCTGTCGACGCCGGACCCACGACGCCCGCGGCGGCCGTCTTCCACGTCGACGTCGACGGCAACCAGCCCGGCAACTCGATCGGCAAGACCATCAACTCCACGCGCTACTTCCCCAAGGAGCTGAAGGCGCACCCGGGGGACACGATCGTCTTCGACCTGCGTGACAGCGGTGACCCGCACACCGTGGCGCTCGGCACGTACGTCGACAAGGCCGCGGCCGCGGCGGCCAAGGCAGGAGCGGGGCCGGATGCTCCTCCGCCGCCCGAGGTGCTTGCTGTCCCCGCGCTGTTGCCGGAGGGTCCTGGCGACGCGATCCCCGCCGGCGCGCAGCCCTGCTACCTGGCGACGGGCGCGCCGCCGCTGAAGGACGCGTGCGCCGTGCCCGCGGGTGAGAGCTTCGACGGCACTGAGAGCCTGGTCAGCAGCGGCTGGCTGACGGCCGACAAGCCGTTCAGCGTCAAACTCGGAAAGGGCATGTCGCCGGGCACCTACACCTTCTTCTGCCAGCTGCACGGCACCTCGATGAGCGGCACGGTGACAGTGGTCGACGCCGCGACGGCGATCCCGACGCCGGAGGAGGTACGTGCCAGCGCGCAACAGGAGCTGCAGGCGGAGATCGCCCTCCTGCAGCCAGCCGTCGATGCCCTCGCCGCGGCGACGGACGCCAAGCCGCTGGCGGGGGCGCTGTCGATGAAGGCGGAGAACACCTACGTCGCCGCCTTCGCACCGGAGAACCTCAAGGTGCCCGTCGGCGGCACGGTGACGTGGACCCTGCAGGGCGTGCACACCATTGCCGTCGAGGCACCCGCAGATGCGCAGGCCCTGCGGATCGGTGCCCCCGATGGCTCGGTGCACCAGAACGAGAAGGTCGTCGCGCCAGCCGGGGGTCCCGGTTTCGCCGGACCCGGCGGCTCCGTTGACGGGGGCGTCTACCAGGGCGGCTTCCGCAACAGCGGCCTGGGCATCTCGTTCCCGCCGACGTTCTCGACGTTCAGCCTGAAGTTCCCCAAGGCCGGCACGTTCAGCTACCTGTGCGGAGTCCATGAGGGCATGAAGGGGACGGTGACCGTCGGGTGACCGTGGGGCGGCCGCCGGCCCGCCCGTGGCTTCGACTCGTCCTCGGCAGCACCCTCGTCGTCGGGCTCGGAGGAGCGCTCATCGCCGCGTCCGCGGTCGCGGGCGCGGCGACCACCCCTGCCGTGATAGCCCCGGCCGCGGAGCACCCCGGGCACGACGCCCGCCTCGAGGGGGCCGACGGCGACCCGTCCGGTCATGCGGGCACCGAGGGGCCGGTGCTCGCGGCCAAGCCGAGGGCCGAGGTCGCCCGCGGCCACGCCTGCCGTGCCGGCCAGCCGGTGCGCTCCTACGACGTCGTCGCCGTGTCCGTGGACATCACGCTCAACCGCTACGGCGACCACGACCCTGACGGCCGCGCCTTCGTCCTGGCGGCCGAGCTGCCGCGGGTGCGGGCCGAGGAGCAGCGCTCGGCCGCGGCGCGCGACGGAGACGGGGCCGTACCGGTGACCGCGGGACTGCAGGGCGATGCGCTGCAGCCGCTGACCCTGCGCGTGCGTCCGGGTGAGTGCCTGCGGGTCGCGCTCCGCAACGAGCTCCCCGACGAGCCCGCCACCTTCCACCTGCACGGCGCAGCCCTGCGGGTGGACCGCGGCGGGCGCCCGGCCCTGCAGACCGAGCCGACGGCGGTCGCGCGACCGGGGCAGGTCGTGCACTACAGCTGGTCGGTCCCGTCGGACGCGCCCGAGGGCAGCCACTACGTCCACAGCCACGGCAACCCGCGCGACCAGACGGCGCACGGCTTGTACGGCGCCGTCGTCGTCGAGCCGCCCGGATCCCGCTGGCTGGACCCGAGGACCGGCGCTGAGCCGACGGGCGGCTGGGACGCCGTCGTGGTGCGGCCGGACGGGACCGCCTTCCGCGAGTTCGTCGTCTACTACTCCGAGCTCGGCGACGAGACGCAGCAGCCGCTGGACCGCCGCGGCGGCTTCGTACCGCTGGTCGACCCGATCACCGGGGCCTACAAGCCGGCGTCGCGCCTGCTGTCCTACCGGAGTGAGCCGTTCTACGACCGGCTTCGTCTGCAGCAGCAGAGCGGTGGTGCTGTCGACGAGTCGATGGCCTACAGCTCGTACGCCTTCGGGGATCCCGCCACCCCGATGATGCGCTCGTACGTCGGGGATCCGGTCGTGCAACGGGTGGTGCACGCCGGTGCTGAGGCGCTGCACGTGCACCACGTCCACGGGGGCTCGGTGCGCTGGCGCCGGCAGCCTGGCGTCGAGGACGACGGCGCGCACAGCGGCTTGACCAAGCGGCCCGCGCTGACGCCGCAGGTCAGCGAGCGCACCGACTCCCAGTCGATCGGCCCGTCGGAGTCCTTCGATGCCGTAGGTGAGTGCGGCTCGGGAGGCTGTCAGCAGTCGGTCGGCGACTTCCTGTACCACTGCCACGTGGCGCACCACTACTTCGGCGGCATGTGGGGGCTGTGGCGGGTGTACGGCACCCTGCAGGACGGCGCCGCCTCCACTGACGGGCTGCCGCCGCTGCTGGAGCTGCCTGACCGGAAGGGCGCGCTGTCGGCGGCGGTCCCGGCGAGCAGGCTCGTCGGGCGAACCGTCGACCTCGGCACGGGGCCTCGGGTGCTGACGGCAGCGGACCTCGACACCTGGCTGACCCGCGTGCTGCCTCCGCAGGGCCGGCCTCGCGGCTACGACGCCGGCGTGTGGGACTGGGTGCGGTCCGGCGCCGACGTCCTGGGTGAGACGGAGGACGTGCGGACGTGGCCCGGTTACGCGTCACCGACGCCGGGTGCACGTCCGCAGGTGCTCTTCGACCCTCGGACCGGCCGACCGGCCTACCCGATGCTGCGACCCCACCTCGGTGCGCGGCCCCCGTTCGCCCCCGGCCACGGTCCTGCGCCCTACCTGGACCCCGGCGGCGGCCCGCCGGGGAGCAGTGGCCCGGCGAGCCTCTGCCCTACCGGGGTGCGGCCGGTGGCCCTGCCCCTCAAGGCGATCCGCCTCCCCCTACGGCTGTCGAAACGCACCGGCACCGTCGATCCCGAGGGTGCGCTGTTCGTCCGTCAGGACGAGGAGGCGACCGTGCGTGGCGACCCCGAGCTGCAGCGCCCTCTGGTCGTGCGCGCGGCGGCGCAGCGCGACTGCGTCGAGGTGAGCCTGCTCAGCGCACTGCGTGACGACGGGAGCCGCAACGGGCTGTCCAAGGTGGACGTGCACGTGCACTTCGTGCAGTTCGACGTCCAGGGCAGCGACGGCGTGACCGCCGGCTACAACTACGAGCAGTCGGTACGGCCGTACGCCACCGCGTCCGAGGCAGTGAACGCAGCCGTCCCCCGCGGCAGCCGCGTGCTGCGGGTCGGCGGCGCCGGCCGGTTCCGGGTGGGGGAGACGCTCGCCGTCGGCACCGACCGCACGGCCGGTCCGGAAGTGGTGCAGGTCGAGTCGGTCGCGCCGGGGCTGGTGCGGCTGCAGGCCCCGCTGCGGGTGCCGGTGGCCGCCGGCGAGCTGGTGACGGCGGAGTTCGTGCGCTACCGCTGGTACCCCGATGCGCAGGTCGGCACGGCCTACTTCCACGACCACGTGGACGCCCTGTCCTCCTGGCGGCACGGCTTGTTCGGAGCTCTGGTGGTGGAGCCTCCGGACGCGGTGTGGACCTCGCCGAGGACGGGCGCGCCGCTGCGCAGCGGGGCCCTCGCTGACATCAGCACGAGCGGGCGCGTGGGCGTGGACGTGACGGGGTCGTTCCGCGAGCAGGTCAGCCTGCTGCAGGACGACAACGCGCTGACCGCTGTGCGCGGCTCCACCGGGGGGTCCTTCGGCATGCGGGTCGAGCCGCTCGCGGCGCGCGGTGCCGCGGGCCCGTCCCGGGTCTACAGCGACGACTCGCGCGGACCGCCCGAGACAGCCGTCGTCGGCGCCTACCTCGGCGATCCGGTCGTCTTCCGTGCGCTGGTCCCAGGCACGAACGACGTGCACACCTTCCACGTGGACGGTCACTGGTTCCGGCGGGAGCGGTGGAGCGAGCTGTCGCCTCCGGTGTCCGCCGTGCCGCTGGGCATCAGCGAGCGCTTCGACCTGGTGCTGCCGGCTGCCGGCGGGCCACAGCACCGCCCCGGCGACTACCTGTTCGGCGACGGCCGGACCTCCAAGCAGCGCGAAGGGGTGTGGGGCTTGCTGCGGGTGCGGCCCGGGCCGGTCGTGCCCGCGCTGCGGCCGCTGGCCGGACGCGCCTCGCCACCCCCGGCTCCGTCCGGCGGTGTCTGCCCGCCCGGCGCCCCGCTGCGCACGGTGCCCGTGACCGCGACCGCGGTTCCGCTGCCCATGCTCGGCGGCGCGCCGGGAGCGGCGTTCGTGCCGACGTCCGTGCTCGACGAGGTCCGCGCGGGCCGCCGTGCGGTCACGCCGCTCGTCCTGCGGGCCCGTGTCGGGGATTGCCTGCGGGTCGTGCTGACCAACGCG
The DNA here is from genome assembly GCA_046594005.1 of Mycobacteriales bacterium. Taxonomy (GTDB): domain Bacteria; phylum Actinomycetota; class Actinomycetes; order Mycobacteriales; family SCTD01; genus SCTD01. The sequence continues at coordinate 351 of JBKJQM010000027.1, read as the reverse complement.
CTGACTGACCAGCGCGTCAGCGTGCACGCCGACCTGCTCGCGGCCGACCCGGCGGACGGCGGAGGCGTCGCGGCCGGCCGCATGCCCGACCGCTCCGTGCCGCCGGGTGGCAGCGCGGTCACCCACCTGTACGCCAGCCCCGAGGTCGGGGAGACGGTGGCGCTCCTGCGTGATCAGGGCGACCCGGTCGGCGGTCCCTCCCGCGGTCTGTACGGCGCAGTGGTGATCGCGGCCGCGGGCGCGGAGCTGCTCGACGCGACCACCGGGGCCCCGCTTGCCGACGACGCCTCGGTGGAGGAGGCCGTCGTGCGGCCGCGCGGCGAGCCCGCCTACCGGGACGCGACCGTCTTC
>JBKJQM010000108.1:0-4370 GCA_046594005.1 Mycobacteriales bacterium | reverse complement strand
GCTGTGCGGATCGGAGTGCTGACCGGCGGGGGCGACTGCCCAGGCCTGAACGCGGTGATCCGCGCCGTGGTGCGCAAGGGCGTCGAGGTCCACGGGCACGAGTTCCTCGGCTTCCGCGACGGCTGGAAGGGCCCGCTCGAGAGCGTGACGATGCCGCTTGACGTTGCGACGACGCGCGGCATCCTGCCCCGCGGCGGGACGATCCTGGGCAGCAGCCGCACCAACCCGCTCAAGGTGGACGGCGGCATCGCGCGGATCACCGACAACCTGGCTGCGCTCGGGATCGACGCCCTCGTGGCGATCGGCGGGGAGGACACGCTCGGCGTCGCCACGCAGCTCGCCGCGGCCGGGATCAACGTCGTCGGCGTGCCGAAGACGATCGACAACGACCTCAGCGCCACGGACTACACCTTCGGCTTCGACACCGCCGTGCAGGTGGCGGTCGACGCGATCGACCGGCTGCACACCACGGCCGAGTCCCACCACCGCGCCCTCATCGTCGAGGTCATGGGCCGCCACGCCGGCTGGATCGCGCTGCACTCGGGCCTCGCCGGCGGCGCGAACGTCATCCTCATCCCCGAGCGGCCGTTCGACATCGACCGGGTCTGCGAGTACGTCAAGGCGCGCTTCGACCGGCAGTTCGCCCCGATCATCGTGGTCTCCGAGGGTGCCCAGCCCAAGGAGGGCACGCTCGAGCTGCAGACGGGGGACCTGGACTCCTTCGGCCACGTCCGCCTCGGTGGCATCGGCCTCGTGCTGGAGCGCGAGATCGAGGCCCGGACCGGCTTCGAGTCCCGCCAGACCGTCCTCGGCCACGTGCAGCGGGGCGGCACGCCCACGGCGTACGACCGGGTCCTCGCGACCCGCTTCGGGCTCGCGGCCGCAGACGCCGTCCACGACGGCGCGAGCGGGGTGATGGTGGCGCTGCGCGGCACCGACATCGTCCGCGTGCCGCTCGAGGAGGCGACCCGCGAGCTCAAGACCGTGCCGGTGGAGCGCTACGCCGAGGCCGAGGTCTTCTTCGGCTGATCGCTGACCCCGCGCCCGACTAGCCTTGACGAGCGTGACCGCACTGCTCGACGCCCCCGGCTCGGACCCCAGCGGCCTGGACCACTGGCGCACGCTCGAGGCCAAGCAGCAGCCCTCGTGGCCGGACCGCGAGGCGCTGGCCGCGACCTGCGAGACGCTCAGCCAGGTCCCGCCGCTCGTGCAGCCGACCGAGTGCGACGTCCTGCGTGGCCGGCTGGCGGACGTCGCTCGCGGCGAGGCGTTCCTGCTGCAGGGCGGCGACTGCGCCGAGACCTTCGACGCCAACACCGCCCAGGGCATCCGCGGCAAGGTCCGGACCCTGCTGCAGATGGCGGTGGTCCTGACGTACGGCGCGAGCGTCCCGGTCGTGAAGGTGGGGCGCCTGGCCGGGCAGTACGCCAAGCCGCGCAGCTCCGACGTCGAGTCGGCGACCGGGCTCCCGTCGTACCGCGGTGACGCCGTCAACGACCTCCACGGCAACCGCACCCCGGACCCCGCCCGACTGGTGCGCGCCTACGCCAACAGCGCCGCGACGATGAACTTCATGCGCGCGATGTCGACGGACGGCAGCGCCGACCTGGCCGCCGTGCACGACTGGAACACCGCCTTCGTCGAGAAGAGCCCCGCGGGTCACCGCTACCAGGAGCTGGCCACCGACATCGAGCGGGCGCTGGCGTTCATGCGCGCCTGCGGCCTGGACCTCGAGCGGATGAGCGAGACGCACGGCGTCGAGCTGTACGCCAGCCACGAGGCGCTGCTGCTCGACTACGAGCGGGCGCTGACCCGGCCGGACGAGAACGGCCGGCCGTACGACCTGTCCGCGCACATGGTCTGGATCGGCGAGCGCACCCGCGACCTCGACGGGGCGCACGTCGACTTCCTGTCCCGCGTGCACAACCCGATCGGCGTGAAGCTCGGCCCGAGCACCAGCCCGAAGACGGCCGTCGAGCTGTGCGAGCGGCTCGACCCGGCGATGCAGCCCGGGCGGCTGACCCTGATCACCCGCATGGGCGCGACGAAGGTGCGCGACGTGCTGCCCGACATCGTGCAGGCCGTCGAGGAGTCGCGCGGCGCCCGCAGCTGCGTCTGGGAGTGCGACCCCATGCACGGCAACACCATCGAGACGGCGAACGGCTACAAGACGCGGCGCTTCGACGACGTGATGGACGAGGTGCGCGGGTTCTTCGAGGTGCACCAGGGCCTGGGCTCGTGGGCCGGCGGCGTGCACGTCGAGCTGTCCGGTGACGACGTCACCGAGTGCCTCGGCGGGGCGCAGCAGCTCACCGACGCCGACCTCGCCGGCCGCTACGAGACGGCCTGCGACCCGCGGCTCAACACCAGCCAGGCCCTCGAGCTGAGCTTCCTGGTCGCGGAGATGCTGCAGCAGCGACGCCGCTAGGGAGTGGCCGTGAAGGTCGCCCGTGCCGTCTGCGCGCCGTCGGTCGCGACGACCTCGTGGGCGCCCGGGACGTTGCTCGGGTCCTGCGCAGCCAGCTCGGCCGTGAAGCGGCCGCGTGCGTCCGTCACGACCACGGCCTGCGAGCCCGTGGGTGTGCCGGCGCTGTCCAGGTAGTCGACGCGCACCTCGCTGTCGGGCGCGAAGCCCGCGCCGTTCACCGTGAGGGCCGTGCCGTTGGGCCCCACGGCAGGCGACAGCGAGAGGGACAGCGGCTCGCTCGCCTCTGCGGGAGTGGTCACGACGGGCGCGGGGACCGGCTCGGGTGACGGCGACGGCGGGATGACGAAGACGGTGGTGTCGGGTCGCGTCTGCTGCACCGTGGCCGGCGAGGCCTGGCTGCCCTTCGGCGGCGGCTGCGGGGACGCGAGCCGGAGGCCGGGCGGCAGCGAGCCGTCCGCCCCGGCCAGGGAGTCCGGGCCGCCGTCGTGCGCGACCAGCAACCCGATGCCGATGCCCGCGAGGCCCGCGACGACGAGCGCGAGCAGCGCGAGCAGCGGCGAGAACAGCCGCGGCGGCTCGTCGTCCTCCTCCTCCCAGCCCTCGTCCTCGTGGCCGGCGAGCAGCAGGTCGGCGCTGCTCGGCAGCAGCCCGTAGGCCACCTCCTCGACGCGGTCCAGCACGCCGGCGCGGTCGGCCTCCGGCAGCGCGGCGACGGTGAGACCGGTCAGCAGCAGGTGCGCCCGCTGCTGGCCGTCGGTGATCGCGCGGCACTGGTCGCAGGACAGTGCGTGCCGGCGCGCGGTCGCGTCGCGGGCGGCGGGGGAGGTCGCCTCGCCGAGCCGCGCGAGGGCCCCGAGGTCGCCCTGGTGGCTCGGGACGACGAGCGCGGCCTCCACGTCGACGAGCGGCAGGAAGGCCAGGCGCGCGCGCCCGACCAGCTCCATCGCGCCGTCGGCGTCGGTGCCGAGCGCCGAGCCGACCGAGGTGGCGGGCAGGTCGTAGGAGTCGCGCAGCAGCAGGGCGACCCGCTCGCGCTCGGGCAGCTGGTCGAGCGCCTCGGCGAGGACCTGCTGGTCCTGGTCGACGGAGAGCACGCCGCCGCCGAGGGGGAGGTCGGCGCGGGTGGCCACCCGCCGGCCGAGCGCGCGGGCGCGGGCGAACCACCACCCGACGGCGTCCTCGACGGTTTCGGGGCGGGCCGCCACGACCTCGACGAGGTCGACGGCGCTGGCCTCCACGACCTCCACCGCGGCACCCGGCTCGCAGCCCAGGCGGCGCACCGCGTCGTGCACGCGGTCGAGGTGCACGCGGACCGCGGCGACGAGGTCCTCGGCCGACACGCCGGGCACCGCGCCTGCCGGGGTTCCCACCGGCGGGGACTGCGCTGCCACGTCGGCGAGCCTATGACGCGGGCCTCCTAGCCTGGGGGACGTGACCCCGGTGGACCTGCGCAGCGACACCCTGACCAGGCCGACCGAGGGGATGCGGGCCGCCATGGCCGCGGCCGAGGTGGGCGACGACGTCTACGGCGAGGACCCCACGGTCAACGCGCTCGAGGAGCGGGTCGCCGACCTGTTCGGCCACGAGGCTGCGGTGTTCGTCCCGAGCGGCACCATGGGCAACCAGATCTGCCTGCGCCTGCTCGTGCCGCCCGCCGGCGAGCTGCTCTGCGACGCAGACGCGCACGTCGTCACCTACGAGCACGGCGGCGCCGCGCAGCATGGCGGCATCCAGTCGCGCACCGTCCCCGGCGGGCCGATGGACCCGGCCACCGTCGAGGACTACCTGCGCCCGGCCGGGTGGGGCACCGTCGCGACGTCGGCCGTCAGCGTCGAGCAGACCCACAACCGCGGCGGCGGCCGGGTGCACCAGCTCGCAGCGCTGCAGGGCCTGCAGGTCTTCGAGCGGGTGGACCGTGCCGCCCCCGCGGTTGTGGGTCTGC
>JBKJQM010000100.1:0-4729 GCA_046594005.1 Mycobacteriales bacterium | reverse complement strand
CGGCGTCTTCGGCTACTCCGACGAGGACGGCACCGAGGCCGAGTCGCTGCCCGACCACCTGCCGCAGGACGTCGTCGACGAGCGGGTCGCACGGCTGACCGAGCTGGTCGAGGAGCTCACCAGCCAGCGGGCCGAGGAGCGCGTCGGTGAGCTCGTCGAGGTGCTCGTCGATGCGGTGCTGGACGGGACCGTCGAGGGGCGCACCGCCGGGCAGGCCCCCGAGGTCGACGGGGCCACCACGCTCGTCGGCCGCGACGACCTGGTCGTCGGCGACATCGTGCGGGCCCGCGTGGTCGGCAGCGATGGCGTCGACCTGGTGGCCGAGGTCGTCGAGCTGCACAGCCCGGCCCGGCGCCCCGCAGCGGTGTGACCCTGACCCCGGCCGGTCCCTCGCCCGTCAGCCCTTGGAACATCGCCAACGCCCTCACGGTGCTGCGGCTGCTGCTGGTCCCGGTCTTCGTCGTGCTGCTGCTCGGCCACGACGGCGACCGCGAGAGCTGGCGCTACGGCGCCGCGGCGGTGTTCGTCGTCGCGGCCTACACCGACTACGTCGACGGGCAGCTCGCCCGCAGCCGCGGGCTCATCACGTCGTTCGGCAAGCTGGCCGACCCGATCGCCGACAAGGCCCTGATCGGGGCGGCGCTCGTCGGGCTGTCCCTGCTCGGCGAGCTCGCCTGGCCCGTCACCGTGGCGGTGATCGTCCGCGAGGTCGGTGTGACGCTGCTGCGCTTCGTCGTGATCCGGCACGGCGTGATGCCGGCCAGCCGCGGCGGCAAGCTCAAGACCCTCCTGCAGGCGGTGGCGATCGTGCTGTACGTCCTGCCGTTCACGGGTGTCCTCGCGACCGCGCGCACGGCCGTCATGGTCGCCGCAGTCGTCGTGACGCTGGTGACGGGCGTGGACTACGTCGTACGGGCGATCACGCTGCGGACGACGTCCGACCGGGCGGCGCTGAAGCGGGAGCGAAAGTCGGAGCAGCAGCGGGAGCGGAAGGCGGCCTCGTGAGGTCAGCGGTGGTGGCGGTGGGCGACGAGCTGCTCCTCGGGGACATCGTCAACGGCAACGCGGCCTGGCTCGGCGAGCAGCTGGCCGCGGTCGGTGCGCCGGTCGTGCACTCCTCGATGGTCGGCGATGACGTGGACCGCATCGCGACAGCGGTGCGCCGCGGGCTCGAGGACGCGGACGTCGTCGTCCTGACCGGGGGGCTGGGGCCCACCTCGGACGACGTCACCCGCGAGGCGGTGGCGGCCGTGGCCGGCGTGCCGCTCGAGCGCTGGCCCGACCTGGAGCAGGGTCTGCGGGAGCGGTTCGCCAGCTACGGCTACGAGATGCCCGCGGCGGTCCTGGCGCAGGCCGACGTGCCGCGCGGCGCGCGACCGCTGGACAACCCGGTCGGCACCGCTCCGGGGCTGCGCGTCGAGGTGGGCGACAAGCTCGTGGTCGCGCTGCCCGGTCCGCCGCACGAGATGCGGGCCGTTGCCGAGGGCGGTGTGCTGGCCGAGATCGCCGCTCTCAGCGGCGGTGTCGGGCTGACGCGCACCCTGCACTGCGCCGGCGCGGGGGAGAGCAACGTCGCCGAGGTCGTCGAGCGCACCCTCACCGTCCCGGACGGCGTGGACCTGGCCTACCTCGCCGGGGGCGCAGTCGTCCGCGTGCGCCTCACGACGGTGGCGCCGACCGAGCAGCAGGCGGACGCGGTCCTCGCACCCCTGGTCGCGCAGCTCGAGCAGGCGCTGGGCGACCTGGTGTTCGGCCGCGACGGCGACTCGCTCCCCGCGGTCGTGCTGCGCCGGCTCATCGACGCGGGGCAGACCGTCGCCGTCGCGGAGTCGCTCACCGGCGGCCTGCTCGGAGCGGCTCTGACGGAGCTGCCGGGCAGCAGCGCGGCCTTCCGCGGCGGCGTGCAGGTCTACGCGACCGACCTCAAGGCGACCCTCGCGGGGGTGCCCGAGGCGGTGCTCAGCGCGCACGGCGCCGTCTCTGCGCCGACGGCCGAGGCGCTCGCGCGTGGTGTCCGGGAGCGGCTCGGCGCGACGTACGGCCTGGGCGTCACCGGGGTGGCCGGTCCGGACGAGCAGGAGGGCAAGCCGGCCGGCACCGTGCACGTCGCGGTGGCCGGCCCCGCCGGCGCGCAGGTCCGCAGCGTGCGGCTGCCGGGGGACCGCCAGCGGGTCCGGCTGCTGACGGTGACCATGGCGCTCGACCTGCTCCGCAGGCAGCTGCCGGCGGAACACCGCGCCACCTGAGGCGCGTTCTGCTGAGAGCGGACGACAGGCGTCGTGCTGCCGGTGGCGGGCTCGCGCGCGACGAGTAACCTGGCCGGCAAGGACGAGGAGGTGGTGACCGTGGCAGTTCTCCGCACGCTGCTGGGCGAGGCCCTGCGCACCACCCGGCTGGGCCAGGAGCGCACGCTTCGTGAGGTCTCCTCCGCCGCCCAGGTGAGCCTCGGCTACCTGTCCGAGGTCGAGCGCGGTCAGAAGGAAGCCTCCTCCGAGCTGCTGGCCAGCATCTGCCGCGCCCTCGGGGTCCGGCTGTCCGACGTGCTGCGCGAGGTCAGCGAGAGCCTGTCGGTCCTGGAGCCGCAGCCCGCACCCGTTCAGGTCCCGGACACGATCCCGGCGGGCATGCCCGCGCTGGAGCCGGTCGGCGCCGACGGCCCCGCCGCCGAGCTGCGTGCGTCGGTCCGCGACCGCCACGACGTCGTCGCCGCTGCCTGACGCAGCAGCGAACGGGCCCGGCTGCGCACCTCGCCGTCGCCGGCGAGCTGCAGGCCGTCGGTCACGAGCACGCACGTCAGCAGGAAGAACAGCGCCTCCTCCACCGGCAGGCCCGCCAGCGTGAGCCCGGTGGAGCTGGCGGGAGAGATCGCCCAGACGCCGTCCGCGAGGGCCAGCCGGTCCGCGGCGCAGAGCCAGAGGGCGGTCGGCAGGGCCACGCCGGCGCGGGTCGTGCGCCGGCTGCGCAGGACGTCGCCCGCGATCGCGCGCTGCAGCGCCATCGGGGGGCCGATCCACAGCAGCAGCAGCCCGAGGTAGCGCAGGTGCCCACCGACGAGCGTCAGCGCGAGGCCGGCCACGGCGACGGCGATCCAGGCCAGTGCGCCCGGCCGGCGGGGCGCGGGGAGGTGGAGCCGGGGCACCAGCAGCCCGGCGCGGGCTGCGACGGCGCCGACGAGCAGCACCTCGAGCACGACGAACAGGTACTCCTCCACCGGCACCGAGCCCAGCCGGGCGACGACAGCGCCGGGGTCGTAGGTCCACACGCCCGTGCGGACCAGGTGCTCGTCCCACGGGGCGGTCCACAGCAGCGCGGTGGAAGCAAGAGCCGCTGCCGGACCGGCAAGCGGCCGCAGTGGCGCGCCGAGGAGCAGCAGCGCAGCGGGCAGCGCGACGAACAGCAGGTCGAAGCCGAGGTAGCTCATCGCGCAGACCTCTCGTGAGGGCGTGAGCGGGGACGCGCAGGCCGGCGGAGGGGGGGACCGCCGGCCTGCGCGCGGACTAGACCCGGGCGGTGTCGCGGCCGGGCTCGGCCGTCAGGCCGCTCACGGCGTCGAGCTCGCCGTAGGTGGGGTCCTCGACCTCGGACTTGACCCGGGCGATCTTGTAGATGACCAGGCCGAAGGCCGCCTTGGCCAGGATGTCGGCGATCGAGTAGCCGGCCTGCCGCAGCACGAACGCGTCGGGGCCGTCGAAGCCGAGCACGGGGAACAGGTAGGCGATCGGGTACACGCCCCACAGGCCCACCAGCATGATGCGGAGCTTGCTGACGGTCCCGCGGACCTCCGCGGGCTGCCGGTCCAGCGACTTGCTCAGCTCGCCGAACAGCACGTACAGCAGGTAGACGAACGGGATCGTCGACAGCGTCCCCCAGAACAGGCGGGGACCGGTGTCGGTGGTCAGCTCACCCGGGTAGCCCAGCGCGATCATCAGCCCGGAGGCGATGACGAGCTTGGTCAGCAGGCTCTTCTGCACGGCCCGGGCGAGCGCGAGTACGGCGATCGTCTCGACCAGCAGCAGCGGAACGGTGAGGAACCAGTCGACGTACCGGTAGCCCTCGTTGAACGAGATGTTGGTGAGCCCGTAGATCCCGTCACCGCCCTGAGCGTCGGTCTGGTACGAGTCCTTGAAGTTGTTGAAGATCCGGACGTAGTGGTAGGTCGCGATGAAGCAGACCATCGCGGACACGACGAGCGCGTTGCGGTAGCGGGCCAGCACCCGGCGCTGTGAGAGCACCAGGTAGAGGCCGGTGAAGCCGAGGCTGGCGATGGCCAGGCTCAGCAGGTTGTAGACGGTCTCGTACTGGCCCGAGCTGAGCTCGGACACCGAGATCCCGGCAGAGAGGAGCACGTTGCCTCCTTGGGCGCGCCGGCATGCCACCGGCGTACGGCGGGGTCGACGGGGGCGGTCGGGTCGCGATTCGCCCCCGGTCCCGGCGGAGCCGCGGCGCGGTCCGTGGGCGGGGCAGCACCGACAGTGGGGGTCGCGGCGAGATTCCGCAACTCGAACAAGGCATGGCGCGATTTGTCCCCCGGATTCCGCCCGCGCGGTGCCGAGCCACGGACCCGAAGCGCCCTCCCCGGCAGTGACCGCGTGCGAGCATCGGCACCTCACCGGGGGAGCAGGGGGCGTGCGTGGCGGGTCGAAGTCGGGTGCCGCTCATCGCGGCCGTCCTCGTCGGCGTGGTGGCGGTCGTCGCCGTGCGCGCCGCCAGCAGCGACGGGGACCCGGGC
>JBKJQM010000451.1:0-5432 GCA_046594005.1 Mycobacteriales bacterium | reverse complement strand
AACGACATCGTCATCGCGGACCAGTTCGTGCCCGCGCACCGGACCCTGTCGTTCAACGACGTGACGTCGCTGCACGGCCCGGGCCATGCGGTGAACACCGCGCCGCTCTACCGGCTGCCCTTCGGCACGCTGTTCAGCAACACGATCACCACACCGATCATCGGCATGGCCCAGGGCGCCTACGACGCGCACGTCGACGCGATGCGCGAGCGGGTGCGCATCTCCTACGGCGGCCAGAAGGTGGCGCAGGACCCCTTCGCCCACGTACGGGTGGCGCGCGCGGCCTCCGACATCGACGCCGCCTGGCTCCAGCTCGTGCGCAACGTCCGCGAGCAGCTGCAGCACGTCGACGCCGGCGAAGAGCCGCCGATGGAGCTGCGCCTGCGGGCGCGACGGGACCAGGTGCGCGGCACCGAGCGCGCGCTCGAGGCGATCGACCTGCTGTTCACCAACTCCGGCGGGCACTCGCTGCGGACCGGTAACCCGGTCGAGCGCGCCTGGCGCGACGCCCACGCCGGCAGCGTGCACGCCGCGAACGACACCGAGCGCTGGCTCGCCATGTACGGCAAGGGTGCCTTCGGGCTCGAGATTCAGGACGCGATGATCTGATGCTGCACGGACTCGGCTACCTCACGATCCAGACCGCCCAGCTCGACCGCTGGCGCGAGCTCGCGGTCGATGTCCTGGGCATGGTCCAGGGCGACGGGCCCGACCCCGACGCCTCGTACTTCCGCGTCGACGACCGGGCGGCTCGCCTGGTGCTGGTGCCCGGCGACGAGGAGAAGCTCGTGAACGTCGGCTGGGAGGTCTCGTCCGCCGAGCAGCTCCGGGCGGTGGTGCAGCGTCTCGAGGACGCCGGCACCCCGGTGAAGTGGGGCAGCGGTGACGAGGCCGATGTCAGGCGGGTGCAGGAGTTCGTGCACACACAGGACCCGGCCGGGACGAACCTCGAGGTCTTCCACGGAGCGGCGCTCGTCCACGACCCGCTGGTCACGCCGTTCGGTGCCCGCTTCGAGACGGGCGACCAGGGGATGGGCCACGTCGTACTGCCGACGAAGGACCCGCAGGCGTCGTACGACTTCTACACGCAGGTGCTGGGCTTCCAGTCCCGCGGCGCCATGCGGGTTCCCGCGCAGATGGTGCCGAAGGGCGACCCAGACGGGCGCTACTACGTGCGCTTCCTCAGCACCAACGAGCGCCACCACACCCTCGCGCTCGGCCCGTGGTGGCAGCCGAACGGGATCATCCACTTCATGCTCGAGGTCTCCGAGCTCGACGACGTGGGCCGCGCGCTGGACCGGCTGCACAAGCACAAGTTCCACCTGAGCAGCACGCTGGGCCGGCACACCAACGACCACATGGTGAGCTTCTACGTCGCCACGCCGAGCGGCTGCGACATCGAGCTCGGCTGCTTCGGACGGCGCATCCCGAAGGACGGCTACACCGCCGAGGACATCACCGCGGACAGCTTCTGGGGACACCGGTGGAAGTACCCGGCACGATGACTGCTGTGGAAGACCACACCGTCGTCGACCCGGCCGAGATGCGGCGCGTCCTCGGGTCGTTCGCGACCGGAGTCGTCGTCGTGACCGGCGACGTCGACGGCGGTCCGGTCGGCTTCGCCTGCCAGTCCTTCGCCTCGGTGTCGCTCGAGCCGCCGCTGGTGCTGTTCTGCCCGGCGCACACGTCCACGTCCTGGCCACGCATCGCGACGACGGGACGGTTCGCCGTGAACGTGCTCGCCGCCGACCAGCGGGACGTCAGCACGCAGTTCGCCACGACCGGCGTCGACAAGTTCGCCGGTCTGGCCTGGACGCCGACCGCCTGGGGACCGGCCCTGGCCGGCACCCTCGCGTCGGTGCTCTGCACGGTCGAGCAGGTGCACGAGGCGGGGGACCACGACATCGTGGTCGGCCGGGTCCAGCAGCTGGTGACCCACCGCGAGGACGGACCGCTGCTGTTCTTCCGCGGCGGCTACGGGCTCAGCCCGTGCTGAGCGAGGTGGACCGCGACCGGGCGGCAGAGGTGCTGCGCACGGCGGAGCAGACGGCCACACCGGTTCCCCCGCTGGTGCAGACGTTCCCGGGCATCGACGTCGTGGACGCGTACGAGATCCAGCTGCGGAACATCCGCCGCCGGACCGACGCCGGCATGACCGTCTACGGCCACAAGGTCGGCCTGTCGAGCAAGGCCATGCAGGAGATGATGGGCGTCGACGAGCCCGACTACGGCCACCTGCTGCACGACATGGTGCTGAGCGAGGACGAGCCGGTGCGCGCGTCCCGCTTCCTGCAGCCGCGTGTCGAGGTCGAGGTGGGCTTCGTGCTGGGGGAGGACCTGCCGGGCGAGGGCTGCACGGTCGAGGACGTGTTGCGCTGCACCACGCACGTCGTGCCGTCCATCGAGCTCATCGACAGCCGCATCGCCGACTGGAAGATCGGGCTGGCGGACACGATCGCCGACAACGCCTCGTCGGCAGGCGTGGTGCTCGGTGCTGAGCGGCGTCCGCCCGGCGAGCTCGACCTCACCGCCATCGACGCGGTGCTGTTCAAGAACGGCGAGCAGGTCGCGGCGGGCCGCTCCGACGCGGTGCTCGGCAATCCTGCGATCGCGGTCGCCTGGCTGGCGCAGAAGGTCGCCTCCTTCGGCGTCCGCCTGCAGGCTGGCCACGTCGTGCTGCCCGGCTCCTGCACCCGCGCCTACGACGTCGCCGCCGGCGACTCGGTCACCGCCGAGTTCACGGGCCTCGGCTCGGTCTCGCTCACGTTCGTCTAGGAAGGCTCACCATGTCGAAAGCGACCGCCGCCATCGTCGGGTCCGGGAACATCGGGACCGACCTGCTGGCCAAGCTGCTCCGGTCCGACTCGATCGAGCCGCGCTGGATGATCGGCGTGGATCCCGCCTCGGAGGGCCTGTCCCGCGCCCGGGACGCCGGCCTGGAGGCCAGCGCGGAGGGCGTCGACTGGCTGCTCGCCCAGTCCGAGAAGCCCGACCTCGTCTTCGAGGCCACCTCCGCATACGTCTACCGCGAGAACAGCCCGCGCTACGCCGAGGCCGGCATCCGCGCGATCGACCTGACGCCCGCGGCGATCGGGCCGTACGTCGTCCCGGCGGCCAACCTCGACGAGCACCTCGACGCTGCCGACATCAACCTCGTCACCTGCGGCGGGCAGGCCACCATCCCGATCGTGCACGCGATCAGCTCGGTCGTCCGCGTGCCGTACGCCGAGATCGTCTCCTCGGTCTCCTCCAAGTCCGCCGGACCCGGCACCCGCAACAACATCGACGAGTTCACCCGCACCACCAGCCGCGGCATCGAGGTCGTCGGCGGCGCCGAGCGCGGAAAGGCGATCATCATCCTCAACCCCGCCGACCCGCCGCCGCTGATGCGCAACACCGTCTTCTGCGCGATCCCCGAGGACGCCGACCACGACGCCATCGCCGAGGCGATCACGCGCCGCGTCGCGGAGGTGGCGGCCTACGTGCCCGGCTACCGCGCGCGGGAGCCGCAGTTCGACGATCCCAGCACCGTCAACGGCAGCATGGCACGCGTCGCGGTGTTCCTCGAGGTGGAGGGCGCCGGCGACTACTTCCCGACCTACGCCGGCAACCTCGACATCATGACCGCCGCCGCCGTGCGCGTCGGCGAGGTCCTCGCCACCCGGGTCCCTGTGACCCTCACCCCGGCTGGAGCGACCGCATGACGACCCCCATGCCCTTCGCCGACACCCTCGCCCGGCCGATGGCCGCGTACAGCGAGGATCTCGACGTCCGCGTGACGGACTCCTCGCTGCGCGACGGCTCGCACGCCAAGCGCCACCAGTTCACGACCGAGCACGTCGTGGACGTCGTGGCGGCGCTCGACGACGCAGGCGTCCCGGTCATCGAGGTCACCCACGGGGACGGACTGGGCGGCTCGTCGTTCAACTACGGGTTCAGCCACACCCCGGAGCTTGAGCTCATCAGCGCCGCGGTGAAGACCGCCAAGCAGGCCAAGATCGCCTTCCTCATGCTGCCCGGGCTCGGCACCAAGGACGACATCCGTGCCGCGCAGGACGTCGGCGGCTCGATCTGCCGGCTCGCCACGCACTGCACCGAGGCGGACGTCTCCGTGCAGCACTTCACCCTCGCGCGGGAGCTCGGCCTCGAGACCGTCGGCTTCCTGATGATGAGCCACTCGACGTCGCCCGAGAACCTCGCCAGGCAGGCGCGGATCATGGCCGACGCCGGCTGCCAGTGCGTGTACGTCGTCGACTCCGCGGGCGCGCTCATCATGGAGCAGACCTCCGACCGCGTGGCCGCGCTCGTCGCCGAGCTGGGCGAGGACGCGCAGGTGGGCTTCCACGGCCACGAGAACCTCGGCCTGGGCGTCGCCAACTCCGTGCTGGCCTACCGCGCGGGCGCCCGCCAGATGGACGGCTCCACCCGCCGCTTCGGCGCCGGCGCCGGCAACACGCCGGTCGAGGGCTTCGTCGCCGTCGCGGCCAAGCTCGGCATCCGCACGGGCGTCGACGTCCGCAAGATCATCGACGCCGCCGAGGACGTCGTGCGGCCGGTCATGGACGGCGAGTGCCTGCTCGACCGCCTGTCGCTGACGATGGGCTACGCCGGCGTCTACTCCAGCTTCCTCAAGCACGCCGACCGGCTGGCGCAGCGCTACGACGTGTCCGGCGCCGAGCTGCTCATCAGGGCGGGGGAGCGCAAGCTCGTCGGCGGCCAGGAGGACCAGCTCATCGACATCGCCCTCGAGATCGTCGCGGAGAAGGGGTGACGGTCCTCGCGCCGGAGGACACCCGCCGCACCGTCGAGGTCAACGGGTTCCCGCTTGCGTTCCACGACGTCGGCGAGGGCCCGCCCGTCGTGTTCCTGCACGGCTCCGGTCCGGGAGTCACCGGCTGGGCCAACTTCGGCGCCAACCTGCCGGCGCTGTCCGGGGCGATGCGCTGCATCGTGGTGGACCAGCCCGGCTTCGGCGCGAGCGGGCGGCCCGAGCGGTACGAGAAGAACTACCTGCGCTGGTCGGCCGAGGCCGTGCTGGGCCTGCTCGACGCCCTCCAGCTGCCGACGGTCGCGCTGGTCGGCAACTCCATGGGCGCCGACGTCGCGGTGCGGCTGACGCTCGACCATCCGGAGCGGGTGAGCCGGCTGCTGCTCAACGGCCCCGGCGGCACCGGCGCGACGATCCTCGGGCCGTCGCCGTCCGAGGGCATCACGCGCCTGATGGAGTTCAACGCCGACCCGTCGCGCGAGAAGATGGTCGCCTGGCTGCGGACCATGCTGTCCGACCAGCGTCGGCTGACCGACGAGCTGATCGAGTCGCGCATGTCGGCCGCCTCGCAGCCGGGTGCGGTGAAGAACCTCCAGGACGCGTACGCGACGTTCTACGACCCGGCCATGGCCGAGCCGCTGCCGCTGTTCGCCGAGGTGCACCG
>JBKJQM010000353.1:0-3699 GCA_046594005.1 Mycobacteriales bacterium | reverse complement strand
GACACGACCCGGCGTGCGCTGCGCGAGTCGCTCGTCGAGGTGCTCGCGTCCTTCGGCGTCTACCGCGCCTACCTGGCGCCGACCGGGCCTGCCGACGACGTCGCGCGCGCCCACGTCGAGCACGCGCTGACGGCGGCCAAGGCCTCGCTCCCCCGGCGCGCTGCGACCATCGACGTGGTCGGCCGGCTGGTGCTGGCGGAGGGGCCGACCGGACCGGCCGCGCAAGAGCTGGTCACGCGGTTCCAGCAGACCTGCGGTCCGGTGATGGCCAAGGGCGTCGAGGACACCGCCTTCTACCGCTACCTGCGGCTGTCGGCGCTCAACGAGGTCGGCGGCGACCCGGGTCGGTTCGGCCTGCCGGTCAGCGCCTTCCACGAGGCCAACGCCGCCCGGCAGCGCGACTGGCCGCTGTCGATGACCACGCTGTCGACGCACGACACCAAGCGCTCCGAGGACGTCCGGGCGCGGCTGGTGCTGCTGGCCCAGTGCCCGCGCGAGTGGGGCGACGCGGTCACCCGCTGGCATGCCCTGGCGCAGGAGCACCGCAGCCCGGCTGGGCCCGACGCCGCCACCGAGCAGCTGGTCTGGCAGACCCTGGTCGGCGCCTGGCCGCTGACGGCAGACCGCGCCGTCGCCTACGTGGAGAAGGCCACCCGCGAGGCGAAGGACCGCACCAGCTGGACCGACCCGGTCCCCGAGTTCGACGACGCCACCGCCGGTTTCGTCCGCGACGTGCTCGGCGACGAGCGGATCTGCGCGGAGGTCGCCGACTTCGTCGAGGGCCTCGCGTCGGCCTGGCGGGCGACCGCCCTCGCGCAGAAGGCGGTCCAGCTCACCGTGCCCGGAGTTGCTGACACCTACCAGGGCACCGAGCTGTGGGACCTGTCGCTGGTGGACCCCGACAACCGCCGACCGGTCGACTTCGAGGCGCGTCGCGCGCTGCTCGCCGTCGATGGCGTGCCTGCCGTCGACGACACCGGTGCGGCCAAGCTGCACCTGGTCTCGCGGCTGCTGCGGTTGCGCCGGGACCGCCCGGAGCTGTTCCTGGCGGACTCGTCGTACGCACCGCTGGACGCTGGTGACCGAGCCGTCGCCTTCGTCCGCGCGGACACGCTCGTGACGGTCGCCCCGATCCGCGCGCTGCTCGTCGAGCGCAGTGGCTGGGCGGACGCCGCAGTGGACCTGCCAGCCGGCACCTGGACGGACGTGCTCACCGGCGCGGCCGTCGAGGGCGGGCGGACGCCTCTCGGCGGCCTGCTCGCGGGATTCCCGGTCGCCGTCCTGCTCAGGACCTGACGGCCACCTCCTCGGGGGTCCGCGGGCCGGGCACGCGCAGCAGGCCGTCGTGCCGGCCCGGGCGACTCGTCTTGTCGGCGTACATCTCCGCGTCGGCGCGACGGACCAGCTCGTCGAGCGTGCAGGCCTCGTCCGGGAACCAGACCTCGGCGCCGATCGACAGCCGGAGCTCGAAACTCGCGCCCGACGACTCGTTGTGCCGGCGCAGCGCCTCGACCAGCCGCGTGCGGGCGACGTCGGCATGGCCGTCCTCACCGAGCAGCAGGACGAACTCGTCGCCGCCGAGGCGACCGACGATGTCGGAGCCGCGGGAGGCGGCGCTGAGCACGGCCGCGGCGTCCACGATCGCCCGGTCGCCCTCGCGGTGCCCGAGCACGTCGTTGACCTGCTTGAGGCCGTCCAGGTCGACGAAGAGCAGCACCCGTGCACTGCGGGAGCGGCGCGCCCGCTCGAGCTCGTGCTCGGCGAGCACGAACCAGCCGCGGCGGTTGTACAGACCCGTCAGCTCGTCGCGCAGGGCCACGTGCTCCAGCGCGCTCTCCCGTTTGCGGTTCAGGACGACCAGCCCGGTGCCGGCGATGAGCAGGAGCAGGACGAGAGCAGCCTCGACGAGCCGGCTGGAGCGGACCAGCGACCCCTCGAACTCGTTGCGGTCCTGCGGCGTCAACGCCGTCCAACCCGTGCGACCGGCACGGGCGAAGGAGGTGACCAGCCGGCCGTCGTCGGAGACCGCGCTGGTCCGCGCCGACGCCAGGTCGGCGCGCACCGCCGGGAGCGGCAGAAGCGTGCCGACGTCGGCGGCGGTCGGTCCGGCGACGACCCGGCCGGCCCCGTCCACCACGTAGCCGTGACCGGTGTCGCCGTACGACAGCCCCGCGACGTAGGTCTGCAGCGCGCCCTTGCGGGCGTCCCAGAGACCGAGGACCAGACCGCGCGTCCCGTCGGAGAGCTGGACCGGCAGACCCATGGCCAACAGGGTGCGCGGGCCGGCGGCGAGCACGCCGGACACCGGGAGCGCGCCCGTGCCGGAGATGGCGGTGGCCCGCAGCGCCGCCCAGCCCGGGTCGTCGCGTTCCGGCAGGACGCCGTCCGGGCTCCAGGAGGCGAGCGGGGCGCCGAGGGCGCTGACGAGCACGGCGCCGGCGTCGAGCGCCCGGGTGCCGGCGACCAGGTCGGAGAGGCGGCGCACGGTGGCGGGATCACCCGGGGCGCTGCTCCACGGACCCTGCGCGGCGAGGGAGTCGACGACCTCGCCCGCCGACAGCAGCAGGTACTGGTCGACGAGCCCGGCCAGCGTCTCCTGCAGGCCGAGCCGGTCCGCCCGGTGGACGGCGCGGGCCTGCTGTCCGGCGGTGTGCCCTGCGGCCAGGCCGAGCAGTCCGATGACCAGCACCAGTCCCCCGGACACGACCAGGCTCAGGTGACGGCGCAGTCCCCGCTGGGCGTTCCACGTCATGAGCTCTCCTCCGAGTCCCCGTCGTCATCGGCTGGCTGTGACCCGGACCACAGTCATCACGCTGCTTTTCTTGCGTTGTGACCAGTTACGTCGCTCTGCGCGACTAGGCGCGCGGGGCCCGGGCAGGGACCCGGGCATGACGACGCTGCGCGTGTGGGCGCCGAAGCCGCGGGTGCTCGAGGTCGACTGCGGCGGCGAGCGCACCCCGATGACCAAGACGGCCGACGACTGGTGGACCGCCGAGATCGCCGGCGCGGGCACCGACTACTCGCTCGTGCTCGACGGGGGCGACCCGAGGCCGGACCCGCGCAGCGCGTGGCAGCCGCACGGCGTCCACGGCCCGTCCCGGGTCGTGGACCACAGCGCCTTCAGCTGGACCGACGAGCGCTGGCACGGCGTGCCGCTGGCCGGCAGCGTGCTCTACGAGCTGCACGTCGGCACGTTCACGTCCGAGGGCACCTTCGACGCCGCCGCCGGCCGCCTCGACCACCTCGTCGAGCTCGGCATCTCGGCCGTCGAGCTGCTGCCATGCAACGCCTTCGCCGGCGAACGGGGCTGGGGCTACGACGGGGTCGCCTGGTACGCCGTGCACGACCCGTACGGCGGCCCGGACGGGCTCAAGCGCTTCGTCGACGCCGCCCACGCCAAGGGCATCGGCGTGGTCATGGACGTCGTCTACAACCACCTCGGTCCGGCCGGGAACTACCTGCCGGAGTTCGGGCCCTACCTCACCGAGGCGCACACGACGCCCTGGGGGCCGGCGATCAACCTCGACCAGCCCGGCTCCGAGCAGGTGCGCCGCTACGTCCTCGACAACGCGCTGATGTGGCTGCGCGACTACCACGTGGACGGCGTCGAGCCGCAGCCCGTCGACGTGGTAGTCGCGCAGCCACATCAGCGCGTTGTCGAGGACGTAGCGGCGCACCTGCTCGGAGCCGGGCTGGTCG
>JBKJQM010000499.1:0-8159 GCA_046594005.1 Mycobacteriales bacterium | reverse complement strand
AGCGACTTCGAGAACGGGGACGCCGGCCCGCAGGACCCGCGCGTCTACCCCGGCGGCTGCAAGGAGGACCTGTCGACCTCCGGTGGCCTGTGCACCGAGGGCTGGACCTACCTGAAGGCCGGCACGCCTTCCGAGCTCGAGCACGCGTACCTCATGGAGATGCGCGACCGGTCCGGCTTCGACGTCGACGGCCGCGGTGAGAGCGACCGCGGCCCGACCGAGTTCGAGCCGGGGCTGCTGCTCACCTACACCGACGAGGCGCACGGCTACGGCAACGTCGGCACCGACAACCCGCCGGCGCAGTCGCCGCTGGACTCGGTGCCGGAGCCGGAGAGCGATGCGCCGAACCTGAACGACGCGACGTTCACCGACGCCGCGGCGCGCAGTCGGTTCAGCGACGCCCGGGCCACGCCGCACGTGGACAACTACTCCGAGCCCTCGCGTGGCGCGAACAAGGCCGAGGGGGGCACGCAGCCGTGGACCTTCGACTACGACTGCCTGTCGTTCAAGGTCAGCCGCCTCGTCGGCGACACGGCGAACACCGCCGACAAGTTCGACCTGCTCGGTGACGCGACCTTCACCACCGGTCGCGGCTGCGCCAAGTTCGACTACGGCCTCACCGCCGCGTCGGCCACCGCCCCCAAGCCGGTGAGCACCGGCGGGGGCGCCA
Organism: Mycobacteriales bacterium; assembly: GCA_046594005.1. Taxonomy (GTDB): domain Bacteria; phylum Actinomycetota; class Actinomycetes; order Mycobacteriales; family SCTD01; genus SCTD01. Next base: position 7,489 of record JBKJQM010000499.1, on the reverse strand, counting down.
CGGGCAGCCAGAACGGCAGCGGCGCGGGCAACGGCCAGGACAACAGCGGCAGCGCCGACGGCGAGGACAACGGCTCCGGGACCGGCTCGACGACGCCCGTGGTCGCCGGCGGCGCCCTGCCCCGCACCGGGGTCGACCTGGCGGCGTACCTCGCGGCCGGTCTGCTCCTGCTGGCCGCCGGCGGCTGGCTGGTCGCCTCCCGCCGCCGGGTGACGCCGGCCTAGCAGCGCTGGACGTGCCGGAGGCCGGCTCCCTCGTGGGGAGCCGGCCTCCGGGTGGTGCGGGGGGTGCTACGCGCGGACGCGGTTCTTCTTGGTGGCGGCGTTGTAGACGAGCAGGGCGAGCACGGCGCCGATGATCGAGCCGATGATGCCGCTCGGCTGCAGCAGCCCGTCGAGGGCGTCCTTGCCGAAGATCAGGGCGCCGAGGAAGCCACCGACGAACGAGCCGATGATGCCGAGCACGATCGTCGGGACGATGCCCATGCTGTCGCGGCCGGGGACGATGGCCCGCGCCAGGAAGCCGGCGATCGCGCCGACGATGAGAAGCAGGATGATGCCCACGGGTTCCTCCTAGGTGTGCGGGGCGGTAGCCCCGGTCACGCAGCGTTCTCCCCGGTTGCGCAGATCCCGAACCTGTGGTGACCGACCTGTGATCAGGCCGTCACCGCAGGATGACGGCCTTCGTCCCGGTCTGTCCGAAGGGCGGATCGCCTGCTAGAGGGCGCCGAAGCCGACCCGGCGCTGCTCGGACTCGGCGATCTCCACGTAGGCGAGCTTGTCGGCCGGGACCAGCACGCGGCGCCCCTTCTCGTCGACGAGCGTGAGCACGCCGAGGTCGGCCTTGAGCGCGTCCGACACGGCCTTGGCGACCTCGTCGGCCGACTGCGAGCTCTCGAGGACGAGCTCGCGCGGGGCGAACTGGACGCCGATCTTGACCTCCACCGGAGGACTCCTGTTCGTCGGGTGCGTGTGCGGGCTCTCACGCTAGTGCGTGGGGCGCAGCCCGGCAGGGCCGTACGCCGTGGGCAGAACCCGCCTCAGGTGGTGCGCGGGCTGCCCGAGATGCCGCGCCAGGCCAGCCCCAGGAGCAGCTCCACGGCGCGCTCCTTGGGGATGCGGTCGGGCGAGGTGAGCCACCACCGGGCGCCGACCTCCATCAGGCCGGACAGCCCGATGGACAGCAGCTGCGCCTCCTCGGCGCGGTAGCCGGTGTCGTGCGCGATGGTCTCGGCGATGGCATCGACGCAGCTCTGCGTCATCCGCTCGACCCGCTCGCGGACGGCCGGGTCGTTGCGCAGGTCGCTCTCGAACACCAGCCGGAAGGCGCCCTCGCCGGTCGTGCCCTCGCCGTCGACGAAGTCGAAGTACGCCGCGACCGACGCCGCGACGCGCTGCTTGTTGTCGGTGGTGGAGGCGAGCGCCTCGCGCACCTTGAGCACCAGGTGCTCCGCGTGCTGGTCGAGCAGGGCGCAGTAGAGCTCGTGCTTGCTCGGGAAGTGCTGGTACAGAACCGGTTTGCTGACGCCGGCTCGCTCGGCGATGTCGTCCATCGCGGCCGCGTGGTAGCCCTGCGCCACGAAGACCTCCTGCGCGGCGCCCAGCAGCTGCTTGCGGCGCGCCTGCCTGGGCAGGCGCGTACCGCGCGGGACGTCACGGGGAAGGGACTCGCGTCCGCCCGCCGTCGCCGTCATGAGGCCGACCCTATCGGCGCTCGTCCTCGTCGAGGTCGAGAACCGCCGCGACCGCCGTCACGCGTCCTGCCCGGCGCTCTCGCGGGAGCCGTGACGCGTCCGGCGGGCGTCGATGACCCGGTCCGGGTTGCGCCGCAGGTAGTCCTCCTCCAGCTCGGTCGTCCGCAGCGTGTGGAACTGCAGCGCGTCCTCGCTGCCGTGCAGGAAGGTGTCGTTCCGCGTCTCGTGCAGGTGCTTGAGCTCGCGCTCGAGGGCCTCGTCGGTCAGCTGGTCTGCCGGCACTCCGGTCAACGTCGCCTCCTGGTGGTGTCGCGCGGGTGGGCCGCCCCTGCCCGGCTTGCGGGCGGACCATGACCCAGCCTGCACCTGACGTCAACGCCGCGGTCACCGGCCCCACCGCGCTGGTCCTCGACGTGGACGGGAGGCTGCTCGACACCGTCTACCTCCACGTGATCGCCTGGCGGGAGGCCTTCATCGACGGCGGGTACGAGGTGCCCGGCGTCGACGTCCACCGCGTCATCGGCCGGGGGATGAGGGTCGCCTACTGCACGAGCGGTGCGCCCTCGCCGGTCGCGCGCCTGCTGGACCGCTAGCGCTTCTGCATCGCGTCGAGGCAGATGGCCAGCGCGATGGCCAGCCGGGCGTCGAGCCGCGGGTCCACGACCTCGAGGACGTAGCGGTCCCGGAAGCCCCAGTTGCGCGTGTGCCTGAGCACCGTCGCGCCCGACGGGTCGGTGCCGTCGAAGTGGAAGACCCACGGTAGCGGCACGTCGCCGATGTACGGGACCATCCCCCAGAAGCGGCGCAGGAGCGCGATCGCGACGCTGCGCTCCTGCACCAGGACCGGAGCCATGCCCGGCTGCTCCACCTCCCAGGTGGAGCGCAGGAGACTGGCAGCGCCTTTCTTGCGCAGCACGCCGACGGTCGCGCCGGCCGGGTCGCGCACCGTCATGGCCGAGCGGATGTCGATGCGGCGGTCCGCGGCGATGGTGAGCACGGGCCGCGTCGCGGCCTCGTCGCCGTACAGCGTGAACTGCTCCTTGAACGCCAGCCGCTTCTGCTTGGCGAAGGCGATCAGCGCGCCCGGCTCGCCGTCCGCGTCGGCCAGCACCTTGTAGACGTTCTGGAACGGAGTGATCTTCTGGTGCACGTGGAAGCGTGCGGCGACGGCCGGCGAGGGCACTCCTGCGGGGACGGTCACGCCCTCGATCCTCTCATCAGAGCAGCGGGGCGAACAGGTCGCCGTGCTGCTCGACGCGGGCCAGGACGTCGTCGCTGGTGAACACCAGGTCGCCCGGCGCGGTGCAGGAGTCGACCTCGTCCCAGGTGACCGGCGTCGACACCGTGGGCCGCTCGCGGGCGCGCAGCGAGTAGACGCTGACGGTCGTCTTGGCGGCGCTGTTCTGCGACCAGTCGACGAGGACCTTGCCGTCGCGCAGTGACTTGGTCATGCGGTGCACGACGAGGTCCGGGTGCTCCTTCTCGAGCCGCTGCGCGAGTCCCTTGGCGTACGCGGAGGTCTGCTCCGACGAGGCGAACGCGTCGGCCCGGGCGTACAGCTGCAGGCCCTTGCTGCCGGACGTCTTGGCCAGCGGTGCCAGCCCGTCGGCCTCGAGCAGGGGCCGCAGCAGCTGCGCGACCTGGCAGCACTCGACGATGGTCGCCGGTGGCCCCGGGTCGAGGTCGAAGACCACCATGTCGGGGGAGTCCCGGTCGACGCGCCACATGTGCGTGTGCAGCTCGAGGGACGCGAGGTTGGCCGTCCAGACGAGGGTGGCCAGGTCGTCCACGACGACGTAGTCGATGGTCTCCCGGCCCTTGCTCGATCCGGGCGACGGCAGGTTCTCCGTGCGCACCCAGTCGGGCGTGCCCCGAGGTGCGTTCTTCTCGAAGAACACCTGGCCCTCGACGCCGTCCGGGTAGCGCTTGCGCGTCACCGCACGCTCCGCGAGGTGCGGCAGCAGGACCGGCGCGATGCGCGTGTAGTAGTCGAGCACCTGTCCCTTGGTGAACCCCACCGCCGGGTACAGGACCTTCTCGAGGTTGGTGAGGGCGACCTGCGTCCCGTCGACGTCGACCACGACCCTGCTCATTCGCGCACCACTTCCTCGGCGGGCACGTCGTCCCGAAGTCCCTTGTACGACGGATGGCGCAGCCGTCCGTCCTTGGTCCACTCGGTGTAGTCGACCTCGGCGACCAGGACCGGCTCGACCCACACGGCCGTACGGGCGTGCACCCGCGGCACGTCCGTCGCGAACGGGGAGGTGTCCCGGCGCAGCGGCTCGAGCTGGGTGCCGAGGGACGCGAGAGCGGCTGCGGTGAAGCCGGTTCCGACGTGGCCGGCGAACTCCAGCCCGTCCGGCCCCTGGACTCCCAGCAGCAGCGAGCCGATGCGGCCGGCGCGGCCGCCCTCGCCGGGCTTCCAGCCGGCGACCACGACGGAGCTGCGCCGCACGTGCTTGAGCTTTCGCCAGCAGTCGCTGCGCCGGCCGGGGAAGTAGGTGGAGCTGCGCTTCTTCGCGACCACCCCCTCGAGTCCCTGCGCCCGCGTCGCCTCGACGACGGCGGCGCCTCCGCCCAGGAAGGCCGGCGGCACCTGCCAGTGCTCTCCGGACAGCTCCAGACCCTCCAGCGCCGCGCGCCGCTCGTCGTACGTCCGGTCCAGCAGCGACGTCCCGTCCAGGTGCAGGACGTCGAACACCAGCAGCTGCACGGGGGTCGCGCGCTGCAGCGCCGGCGTCGGCCGAGCGACGTGCATCCGGGACTGCAGCAGCCCGAAGTCGGTGCGGCCCTCGGCGTTGAAGGCGACGACCTCAGCGTCCAGCAGCGCTGTCGTGGAGCCGAGCTGCCGGCCGAGCCCATGCAGCTCCGGGTAGTGGGAGGTGATGTCGTTGCCGTTGCGCGAGTGGACCGTGAGGCGACCGCCGTCGACGGCCACCAGCGCGCGCACGCCGTCCCACTTCACCTCGTACGCCCACGCGTCGTCGTCGGTCGGCAGCGTGCCCGCGGTGGCGAGCATCGGCCGCAGGTCCCGGGGCAGCGCGCGGGAGCTGTCGAGGGGCACGGCGGTGATCTACCCACCTGCGAGGATCTCGTGCATGACCCGCGCCGTCGGAGGCACCGGCCTCGCCCTCCCGCTCAACCTCGCTCTTCCCGTGCGCGGCTTCGTCGAGGTGGCGCAGCGGGCTGAAGCCGCCGGCTACGACCGGCTGTGGGCCGCGGAGGCCGGCAACAACGACGCCTTCGGGCTGCTGACGGCCGTGGCGCTCGGCACGTCGACGGTGGGTCTGGCGACGGGCGTCGTGCCCATCTACACGCGCACGCCGTCGCTGATGGCGCAGAGCGCGGCGACGCTGCAGGACGTCTCGGGCGGGCGCTTCACCCTCGGCGTCGGGGTCTCGTCGAAGACCATCGTCGAGGGCTGGAATGGCGTCCCGTACGACAAGCCCATCGGCCGCATCCGGGAGTACGTCGAGGTCGTGCGCCGGCTGATGGCCTGGGAGAAGCTCGACCACGACGGCACGTACTACGACGTGCACGGCTACCTGCTGCTGATGAACGTCCCCTCGCCGCCGGCCCCGGTCATCCTCGGGGCGCTCAACGAGCAGATGCTCCGGGTAGCCGGCCAGGTGGCCGACGGCGTGTGCCTCAACTGGATCGGCGCGCACGCCGTCGGCGACGCGCTCGCCCACGTCAAGGCCGGTCCCCGGGAGACGACGAACGCCGTCTTCGTGCGCGTCTGCGTCACCGACGACGTCGAGAGCACCCGTCGCTGGGCCCGCCGTGAGGTCATGTCGTACGTGACCGTCCCGGCGTACCGCAAGGCCTTCGGCGTCCAGGGCTGGTCGGAGGTGACGGAGCGGGCGATGCAGCTGTGGGACGCCGGCGACCGCAAGGGCGCGGCCGGCTCGCTGCCCGACGAGTTCCTCGACACCCTGGTGCTGGCCGGCGACGCCGCCGACGTCTCGCGCCGCTTCGAGGCGTTCCGCGCGGCCGGCGCCGACGAGCCGGTCGCGTTCCTCGTCAGCGGCCAGAGCGATCCGGACGCCGTGCGCGCCGAGCTGGAGGCGACCACCGTCGCGCTGGCCCCGCGGGGCTGAGGCACTCTTGAAGGACCCGGGTGCCGCCGCGCCCTTCCTGCGAGGAACTGCCGAGCGAATGACATCCACCTGGTCGTGGTCCGGCCTGCGCAGCTGGGTGGTGCACGGCTACACCGCGACCGGAGCGGTCCTCGCACTGCTCATCGTCCTGGCCGCCGTCGACGGTGACGTCCAGCGCGCGCTGTGGCTCGGCCTCGCGGCGCTGGTCATCGACGGCACCGACGGCATGCTCGCGCGCCGCTTCGACGTGAAGGAGCGGCTGCCGTGGTTCGACGGCGCGCTGCTCGACAACATCGTCGACTACCTGACGTACGTCTTCGCGCCCGTCGTCCTGCTGCTGCAGACCGGCTTCCTGCCCGAGGGCACGGCCGGCACGGTCATCGCGGTGCTGCCGCTCATCGCGTCCAGCTACCAGTTCTGCCGTGTCGACGCGAAGACCGATGACCACTTCTTCCTCGGGTTCCCGAGCTACTGGAACGTCGTGGCCTTCTACGCCATCGCGATGGACCTGAGCCCGGCGTTCACCTCGACCGTCATCCTCGTGTGCGCGGCGCTGGTGCTCGTCCCGATCGGCTACATCTACCCGTCGCGCATGACCGTCCTGCGCACGCCGACGCTCGTGCTGTCAGCCATCTGGCTGGTGCTGTACGCCGTCGTGGTCGCGCAGCTGCCGTCACCGAACCCGCTCGTCATCGCGGCGTCGCTGGCCTACATCGCCTACTACTGCGGGCTGAGCGTCTACCTCGAGAGCCGGCGACGGACGGCGCGCGCGGCGGCGTCGGCACCGGTCCTCGAGGGTGCGACCTGACGCTGCTGGCGGCCCTGTGCGCGCTGGGGGCCATGACGCTGTTCGGGGTGGCCGCGGTGCTGCAGGCGCTCGCGACCTCGCGCGCCGACGACGTCGCGGTCCTCGACCCTCGGCTGCTGGTCCGCCTGGCCCGCCAGCCGGTGTTCCTGGCGGCGCTCGCGGTCAACGGCCTCGGCTTCGCGCTGCACGTCACGGCACTGCAGAAGCTGCCGCTGTTCCTGGTGCAGGCCGTCATCGCCGGCAGCGTCGCGGTCACCGCGGTGCTGTCCGTGCGGGTGTTCGGCGTGCGCCTCGGCGGTCGCCAGTGGGGGGCGGTCGCGATGGTCGTCGCCGGGCTGGCGCTGCTGGCTCCGACCGCCACGGAGTCGGAGGCCGTGGCGGGGACAGTCGGGCGCCCGGTCGTCCTGGTGAGCGCTGTGGTTGCCGTGGCCTTGACGGCGTACGGCGTCCGCCGCGTCCCCGGCGCGACCGGCACGGTGCTCCTGGGGCTGCTCGCCGGTGCTGGCTTCGGCGTCGTCGCGGTCTGCGCGCGCCTGCTGCCGGAGCTGGGCCGCGACCTGGTCACCTCCTCCACGCCGTACGTCCTCGCCCTCGCCGGCGCCACGGCGTACCTCGTCTACTCGGCTGCCATGCAGCGCGGGTCGGTGACCACGGCGACCGCCGCGATGGTCGTCACGCAGACCGTGGTCCCGGCCGTCGCGGGGCTGCTGCTCGGTGACCGCGTCCGCGCCGGCTTCCTCCCGCTGGCCGTGGCCGGCTTCGTCCTGGCGCTCACCGGCGCGCTGGGACTCGGTCGGTACGAGGGCGTCGCCCGCCTGTGACGCGGCCGGCCGTAACGCTTCCGGGACGCACGGCCGGTAGGACCGGGACAACGATGGCCGGAAGGGG
>JBKJQM010000455.1:0-5484 GCA_046594005.1 Mycobacteriales bacterium | reverse complement strand
GCAGGCGATCCAGCACGCCGTCGAGACCCCCCGCGAGCTCGACCGGGCGCTGGTCGACGCGCAGGAGACCCGCCGCGTGCTCGACCGGCTGTACGGCTACGAGGTCAGCCCGGTGCTATGGAAGAAGGTCATGCCGAAGCTCTCGGCGGGCCGCGTGCAGTCCGTGGCGACGCGCGTCGTCGTGACCCGCGAGCGGGAGCGCATGGCGTTCCGGCAGGCGGAGTACTGGGACGTAGAGGGCGCCTTCCTCGCCGCCGCCGACGAGACCGACCCGACGGCGCCCCGCAAGCTGACGGCGACGCTGCACTCGCTCGACGGCAAGCGCCTCGCCACCGGCGCGAGCTTCGAGCAGACCACCGGGCAGCTCAAGACCGACGTGGTCCTGCTCGACGAGGCAGCGGCCCGCAACCTGGCCGAGCGCCTGGCCGACGTGCAGTTCACGGTGCGCTCGACGGACGAGAAGCCCTACACCCGCAAGCCGTACGCCCCGTTCATGACCTCGACGCTCCAGCAGGAGGGCGGCCGCAAGCTCCGCTTCTCCGCGCAGCGCGTGATGCAGACCGCCCAGCGGCTGTACGAGAACGGCTACATCACCTACATGCGCACCGACAGCACCAACCTGTCGGAGACGGCCATCAACGCGGCCCGCACCCAGGCCCGCGACCTGTACGGCCCGGAGTACGTCCCGGACGCTCCCCGCCGCTACGCGTCCAAGAGCAAGAACGCGCAGGAGGCGCACGAGGCGATCCGCCCCTCCGGCGAGGTCTTCCGCACCCCGGGCGAGCTGGCCCGCGAGCTGTCCGGCGACGAGCTGCGGCTGTACGAGCTGATCTGGCAGCGCACCGTCGCCTCGCAGATGGCCGACGCCCGCGGCGTCAGCGCCAACGTGCGCCTCGGCGCGGTGACGGCGGACGGGCAGGACGCCGAGTTCAGCGCGTCCGGCAAGGTCGTGACGTTCCCCGGCTTCCTGCGGGCCTACGTCGAGGGCTCCGACGACCCGGACGCCGAGCTGGAGACCGCCGAGCGGCGCCTGCCCCGGGTGTCCCGCGGCGACGCGCTCGACGTCACCAGCCTGGACCCCTCGGGCCACACGACCAGCCCGCCCGCGCGCTACACCGAGGCCTCGCTGGTGAAGCGGCTCGAGGAGCTCGGCATCGGCCGGCCGTCGACGTACGCCTCCATCATCACGACCGTCCAGGACCGCGGCTACGTCTGGAAGAAGGGCTCGGCGCTCGTCCCGACCTGGCTCGCGTTCGCCGTCGTCAACCTGCTCGAGCAGCACTTCGGCCGGCTCGTCGACTACGGCTTCACCGCCTCGCTCGAGGACGACCTCGACGTCATCGCGGGCGGCGAGGGCAACGGCACGACGTGGCTGTCCCGCTTCTACTTCGGCGCCACCGACGGCAAGGAGGGCGGCCTGGCGCGGCAGGGCGGCCTCAAGACGATCATCAGCAAGAACCTCGACGAGATCGACGCCCGCGCGATCAGCACGGTCCCGATCGGCAGGTCCGAGGACGGTCGCCCGGTCGTCGTGCGCGTCGGCCGCTACGGCCCGTACGTCCAGGTCGGCGAGGACGGCAGCGAGGAGCAGCAGAAGGCCTCGCTCCCGGAGGACCTCGCGCCCGACGAGCTGACCGTCGAGAAGGCGGTCGAGCTGGCGAACGCGCCGTCCGGCGACCGCGTACTCGGCATCGACCCGACGACCGGCTACGAGGTGGTCGCCAAGGCCGGGCGCTACGGTCCGTACGTCTCGCTGACGCTCCCGGAGGGGGCGAAGGACAAGCCGCCGACGGCGTCGCTGTTCAAGACGATGGAGATCGAGACGCTCACCCTCGAGCAGGCGCTGAAGCTGCTGACGCTGCCTCGGGTGCTCGGGAGCGCCGAGGACGGCGAGGAGGTCTCGGCCCTCAACGGCCGCTACGGCCCGTACGTCAGCAAGGGCAAGGAGTCCCGCTCGGTCGAGTCGGAGGAGCAGCTGTTCGAGATCACCCTCGAGCAGGCGCTCGCGCTGCTGGCCCAGCCCAAGCAGTACGGCCGCAAGGCGTCGGCCCCGAAGCCGCCGCTCAAGGAGCTCGGCGTCGACCCGGTCAGCGGCGGCGCCATGGTGGTCAAGGAGGGCCGCTTCGGCCCGTACGTCACCGACGGCGAGACCAACGCCAGCCTGCGCAAGGGCGACACCCCCGAGGGGCTGACCGACGAGCGCGCCAGCGACCTGCTGGCCGAGCGCCGGGCGCGCGGTCCGGCACCCAAGAAGACCGTGAAGAAGGCCGCGGCCAAGAAGGCGCCCGCGAAGAAGAAGGCCCCCGCGAAGAAGGCCGCCAAGAAGGCGTGACCCGTAGCCTCGGGTCGTGAGCACGCAGCCCGCTGACGCGGCCCCCGTCGTCGGTCGCGGCCCGCGCGCGGTGCTGCGGCTGACGCCCTTCCGCAAGCTCTACACCGCGCTGGTGCTGTCGAGCTTCGGCGACTGGCTCGGCTTCCTGGCCACCACCGCCCTCGCGACGCAGCTCGTCGACTCCTTCGAGGGCAAGGCGTACGCCACCGGCGGCGTGCTCGTCTTCCGGCTGCTGCCGGCGGTGCTGTTCGGGCCGCTGGCCGGGGCCTTCGCCGACCGCTGGGACCGCCGCTGGACGATGGTCATCAGCGACCTGCTGCGCTTCTCGCTCTTCCTGTCGATCCCGCTCGTCGGCTCCGTCGCGTCCTCGAGCCACTCGCTGCTGTACCTGCTCGTGGCGTCGTTCTTCATCGAGACGGTCAGCCTGTTCTGGATCCCCGCGAAGGAGGCGTCGGTCCCGAACATCGTCGGGCCCGAGCGGCTCGAGGGCGCCAACCAGCTGACGCTCATCGCGACGTACGGCTCCGCCCCCGTCGCGGCGGCGGTGTTCGCGCTGCTCTCGCTCGTCTCGCGGGCCCTCGGCAGCGGCTTCGAGTACTTCCGGACCGGACCGGTCGACCTCGCGCTGTACGTCAACGCGGCGACGTTCCTGTTCGCGGCGATCACGGTCTACCGGCTCGAGATCCCGGGTGGCCACCACGGGCGCCGCGACCCGGACGCCGAGGTGCCGACCATCGTCGCGAGCCTGCGCGAGGGCCTGCGCTTCATGGGCGACACCCCGCTGGCGCGCGGCCTGCTGGTCGGGATGCTCGGCGCGCTGGCCGCCGGCGGGGCGATCATCGCGCTGGGCAAGCTGTTCGCCGAGTCGGTGCTCGCGGGCGGCGACGCGGCGTACGGCCTGCTGTTCGGCTCGATGTTCCTCGGCATCGCGCTCGGCGTCGCCCTGGGCCCACGGGCGCTGGGCGACCTGTCGCGGCGGCGCATGTTCGGCCCGGCCATCGTCGGAGCGGGCGCGTCGCTGACCTTCATGGCGCTGGTGCCGAACCTGTTCCTCGCGACCGTGGCCACGGTGCTCGTGGGGGCCTTCGCGGGCGTGGCGTACGTCGTGGGCATCACCATGCTCGGCCTCGAGGTCGACGACGAGATGCGCGGCCGGATGTTCGGGCTCGTGCAGTCGCTGATGCGCATCGACCTGCTGCTGGTCACCGCGACGACGCCGTTCATCGCCGGCCGGATCGGCGTCCGCGAGGGACCTGGCGGGGTCAGCGTCAACGGCGTCTCGGTCGTGCTGCTCGTCGGCGGGCTGCTCGCGATGGTGGTCGGCGTCGTGTCGTACCGGCAGATGGACGACCGACCTGGCATCTCCTTGCGGCACGACGTCTGGCGGCGCCTGCAGCGCAAGACGGGGGAGCCCACGTACACCGGCACGTTCGTGGCCCTGGAAGGCGGCGAGGGAGCCGGCAAGTCGACGCAGCTCGCCCTGCTCGAGCAGTGGTTGCGCGGTCGCGGCCACGAGGTGGTCGTCACCCGCGAGCCCGGAGCGACACCGGCGGGTGCGCGGATCCGGGAGCTGCTGCTCGACAACGGCTCCCGGCTGTCGCCGCGGGCCGAGGCGATGCTCTACGCCGCCGACCGCGCGCAGCACGTCGCCGAGGTCGTCCGGCCGGCCCTCGAGCGCGGCGCCGTGGTGCTGACCGACCGCTACGTCGACAGCTCGCTGGCCTACCAGGGGGCGGGCCGGGAGCTCGAGGTCGACGACGTGAAGCGGCTGTCCACGTGGGCGACCGAGGGGCTGCGGCCCGACCTCGTCGTGCTGCTCGACGTGGACCCTGCCATCGGCCTGCGTCGCGCGGGGGCTCGTGCTCATGACGGCGATGGACCGGACCGGATCGAGGCGGAGTCGCTGGAGTTCCACGCGCGGGTGCGCCAGGGCTTCCTCGACCTCGCCGGCTCCGACCCGGACCGCTACCTGATCGTGCCCGCCGACCAGCCGCAGGCCGACGTGCACGACGCGGTCCGCTCCCGTCTCGGCGCCCTCGTCCCCGCCCCCGCGGTGGTCCCTGCGTGAGCGTCTTCGACGACCTGGTCGGTCAGGAGGTCGTGGTCGCGCAGCTCCAGGCGGCGGCGGACGACGCCGCCCGCGTGGTCGCCGGCGACGGCGGGGCGCGCGGCGGGATGACGCACGCGTGGCTGTTCACCGGCCCGCCCGGCTCCGGGCGGTCGATCGCCGCCCGCGCCTTCGCGGCGGCGCTGCAGTGCGAGGCGGCCGGGTGCGGGCACTGCCAGGCGTGCACCCAGGCGCTGCACGGAGCTCACCCGGACGTCGCCGAGATCGTCCCCGAGGGCCTGCACCTGGTCATCCGTGACGCGAGGGAGATCATCCTGCGGTCGTCGCGCGCTCCGACCCGCGGGCGCTGGCAGGTGACGATCATCGAGGACGCGGACCGCATGGAGGACCGGACGGCGAACACCGTCCTCAAGGCCCTCGAGGAACCGCCGCCGCACAGCGTCCTGCTCCTGTGCGCACCCAGCGTCGAGGACCTGCTGCCGACGATCCGCTCGCGCTGCCGGATGGTCCCGCTGCGGACGCCGCCGTCCGAGGCCGTCGCCCGCGTCCTCGTCGAGCGCGACGGGGTCGATCCGGCCATGGCGGCGTTCGCGGCGCAGGCCGCCCAGGGCCACATCGGGCGGGCCAAGCGGCTGGCCACCGACGAGGACGCCCGCCGCGAGCGGCGTGACGTCCTCTCGCTGCCCCGCAGCCTGCAGGGGGTCGGGTCCGCGCTGAGCGCCGCGGCCGACCTCGTCGACGCGGCCAAGGACGAGGCGTCCCGGCTGACCACGGGCCGCGACGCCGACGAGAAGGAGTCGCTGTCCACCGCACTCGGCGTGGGGGCGACGGGCAAGGGCGTGACCGGCGGCCGCGGGAGCGCCGGCGCGCTGAAGGAGCTGGAGAAGCGGCAGAAGAGCCGCGGCACCCGCACCCAGCGCGACGCCCTGGACCGGGCCCTGGTCGACCTCGCGGCGTTCTACCGGGACGTCCTCCAGCTGCAGCTCGGCACCGGCACGGCGCTGGTCCACGGCGACCTCGGCGAGCAGTCCGCCACCATCGCCCGGGCCACCACGGCGGTGTCGACGCTGCGCCGCATCGACGC